>NZ_PNDK01000039.1:0-83898 GCF_005887265.1 Pseudoalteromonas sp. S1608 | reverse complement strand
CCGATACGGACTTACAATCACAATTGTTTGGTGACAATAGCGTTTTGGACCCACCTGACCCCATGCCGAACTCAGTAGTGAAACGAAACAGCGCCGATGATAGTGTAGCATTTGTTATGTGAAAGTAGGACATTACCAGGCTCCAAATACAAGAAAGCCCGATTCGAAAGAGTCGGGCTTTTTTACGTCTGGAATAAAGTAAAAAGAAGGTTCGAGCTGAAAGGTATTAGGTTAAAGGAAGAGAATTGAACAGACCCAATCCCACGACATACTACTGCGCTGTCGCTGCAAAGTAGTATACTTACTCCAAATCCAAGTCAGTGTTAAGCCTAAAGCCCTCAGTTTTGAAGTATTACCATCAGCACTCCGTCTTTACTGATCTTAGTTATTCTCTTTGCATCTTTAAACTAGTCCCTAAATTATCATCTTGTTGCAATTTCATTGTTGGTTTAATAACTGTCCTGTGTAAAACTATCTAGGATAATTTAGTAAATCAGGTGACATGAATGTCGAATATAAAAGCTTGGAAACTTCTCAGCCTGTTTTGTTTGTTTACAGCACTGATTGGTTGTCAATCTAAAGAAGAACAGCTACAACAAACAATTCAAGAGTCCATTAAAAAGGCCGATGTCGAGCTTACTCAGCTTGGTAAAGCACTTGATAATGGTAGTATACGTAATGCGATTATTCTTAAAGAATACAGTCGTATCCTTAAACAACAGCAGCCTGAACTCAGTAAGGTTGTTGATGTCGTTAGCCTTGATGCCACACGCCAAGGAGCCCTTTATAGTGGCTTAACCCAACGTCTTGATGATATTAAGGGTAATTACTTAATTCCTCCTTACGAAGACACTTTATACAATATTGATTTATTGCGTGAGGCGGCCAAGCCAACGTTATTTTCTGATGCCTTAACCGATCCTATTAATATGCTTGCGGATATGTCGAATGGCTCTTTGGCACGAGTTGGCGCTATAAGCCAAAAAGCTGAAGGCCAAGGGGTTGGTAACCAAATGGTAGGTAATCCTAACTATGGTAATTGGCAAACGAATAGTAGCGGTATTAGTTTTTGGCAATGGTACGGCATGTACCGTATTTTGGGTGATGTATTTGACCGAGTTGAATACGGAAGTTGGAGTAAACGCCGCAAGTATAGTTACTACAATGACTATGGTCGTACTCGTTACTCAAGCCCTAAACAAATAAAAACCCAAAGTGCGTTAGAAACACGTACACGACAATCTTACCAACGCCAAGGCAAGCAGTTCACTAGTCCTTATGCGAGTAAAAAAACAGGTGCATCAGGTTTGAGTCGCAGCAGTTATACGCCGCCTAAAAGTCGCAGCAGTTACTCAAGAGCGAGTAGTTATAGCAATAATTCAGGATCGGTTCGTAATAGCAGTAGCAGAACCTCGCGCGGCGTAAGTCGTGGTAAGTAAAGAATAACGTTGGAGTTAGAATAATATGTATGAATTTAATGGAATAACTATGTGGTCTTTGCAAGCACTGTCTGTGGACTTTGCAATTATCATCTTACTGTTTGTGAGCTTAAAGTATATTAAAGGTTGGGTATCTAATTTACACGCCAATGATGAAATTACCGAGCGCGATAACTTTGCATTTGGAATAAGCTTTGCCGCTGGTTTGGTGGCACTTGCGATTGTGTTAACGGGCGTGAGTAGTGGTGCCTTTGCTGCTACGTTACAAAAAGAAGCTCTGTTAATGCTTGGCTATGGCGCATTAGCAATTTTGCTTATAAAGCTGGGTCACTTTTTTCAAGATAAAGTGGCGCTGCGTAAAGTGAGCTTACATAACGAAATAGTCAAAGGTAACGTTACTGCGTCAATTATTGATTTTGGCCATGTAGTAAGTGTTGCAGTGGTTATCCGCTCTGCACTATTGTGGGTTGCTACTGAAGGTTGGCATGGCATTCCTATTGTTATTGCTGCGTTTGTGATTGGTAGTGTGGTACTGCTTTTAGTAAGCCAATACCGAGTGCAGTTATTTAAACGCACCAATAAAAGCGGTGATTGCCTACAACAAGCCATTGTTGATGGTAATTTAGCAGTAGGTGTTCGCTATGCCGGCTTTTTAATTGGTAGTGCATTAGCCATTACTGCTGCAACAGGTATTGCTCCCTATGCTGCCGATAATATTAACGCGAGTTTACTTTACTGGGCGCTAAGTGCCGTTGTTAGTTTGGTTGCTTTCATTTTACTGCACTTACTGACGATTAAAATCATTCTTGCTGGGTGTAATATTTCAGATGAAGTGAATCGTCAAAAGAATGTGGGTGTTGCCGCTATTTCCGCAGCAGTGTCATTTGCTGTCGGGATCACTATGGCCACACTACTGGGTGCATAATCACGTGTCATCAACTCAAGCTTCCCCAAGTAAATTTTATTTACTTGGGCATGATATTTTACTGATCACTGTTATGGCCGTACTCGCAGGGTGCGGCCTTATTTATGAATACTTACTTTCTCATTACGCTGGCCGAGTACTAGGCTCAGTTGAGAGTGCAATTTACGCCATGATAGGCACTATGATTGTAGCTATGGGGATGGGTGCATTTTTAGCGCGTTGGTTTAAAGATGCCTTTACCGCATTTGCCTGGCTAGAAAGCATTATTGCGCTCATAGGTATGGGCTGTATATTAGCCATTGCCAGTATCATTGCTGTTAGTTATTCACTCCCTCATTTATTCTCAAGTATTTTTAATATTCCACCTGACGTTATTCTTAATGGTTATGTGTTTCAAAAGCTGCAAGAGTGGTCTCGCTTTTTACCTTATGTATTTGGCTTAATATTAGGGCTATTTATTGGTATGGAAATACCGCTTATTGCGCGTATTCGCCAGCATGTTTATGGACGTTTTTTAGAAAATAACGCCGGCACTATATATGGGGCTGACTATATTGGCGCCGGTATTGGCGCGGCAATTTGGGTAAGTATTATGCTCGCGATGCCAATAATGCAAGCCGCTGCTTGGACAGCGCTATTTAACATTATTGCCGGCCTTGCCTTTTTATGGCGTTACCATAGCTATGTACGCTTTGCTAAGTTGCTATTGGTTTGCCATATATTACTGCTGGTGTTATTCGCTTTTATTTTGCAGTTTGGTAGTAGCTGGATGGATAATCTAAGTAACGTACTATACAAAGATAAAGTTATTTATTCCCAAGCAACGAAATACCAGCATGTGGTGTTAACCGAACGCTTAAGTAAAAATCAGCCACAGCCAATCACCGATCTATACTTAAATGGTCGTTTGCAGTTCTCAAGTATTGATGAGCAAATATATCACTCAATGCTTGTTTATCCTGCAATGCTCGCATCTAATCGTCATGACCGTATTTTGATTATTGGTGGCGGTGACGGATTGGCCATGCGTGATGTATTAAAGTGGCCGGTTGAGGAAGTGACTTTAATTGATTTAGATGGACAGCTACTCAATTTATTTGGTCATAAAGATAATCAATACACACCGCCTGATGATATTAAACAGCGATTAGTGGCACTCAATAATGAATCGATGCATGACCCCCGAGCAAATATTATTGTGGGTGATGCATTTTTAGAAGTTGAGAGGCTACTGGATCAGTCAAAGCAGTTCGATACTATCCTAATTGACCTGCCAGACCCTAATCATCCCGATCTGAATAAGATGTATAGCGACTATTTTTATAACCATGTGCGCCAATTATTGGCACCTGATGGTGCTATGGCGGTACAGTCAACCTCGCCTTATCATGCGAAAAAGGCATTTTTAAGTATTGCTAAAACGGTGAAAGCCGCAGGTTTTGATTATGTAGAGCAATATCAGCAAAACATCCCTTCGTTTGGTCAGTGGGGGTGGACTATTGCTACTAAAATGGGGCAATCACCAAGTGCACGTATTAGCAATATAACGGATATGCCAGTGCCCTCTCGGTGGATTAGTAAAAAATATTTATTAGCCAGTTTTGCATTTCCTAATAACTATTTTGAACAAGTTAACGATATTGAAGTCAATAGGTTAGGTTCTGGTCGTTTATATGATTATTACCGGGCTGCTTGGCAAATAGAAAGTGAATTGTATAAAAATTAATAAAACATGGTTGACATAATATGTCGACCATGCGAATCTTAACTCAGACATAATATGTCAAACGACAAAAAGGCAGAGACATGGAATTAAATGAACTTTCAATAAAATTAGCGTCTTTTGAAACTGAGGGTGCTAACTTTGAGTCTTTCTTGATTGCCAACCCAGGTGAGCAAGATGTTTTACAAGTCATTGTTGATGGAAACGATGAGCTTCCAATTTTTGTTACCCAAACACAAGAGCAACTATTATGTATTAGCTATTTGTTTGGTGAAGACGAAGTAAAAAGCGAGTTACGTGACGAGTTAAACGAAACACTACTGCGTTTAAACGTGCCAATTCCGCTAAGTGCATTTGCTAAAATTGATAATAAATATGCAATTTTTGGTGCACTTTCGGTAAATTCATCATTAGATGACGTTACCCACGAACTAGTGACATTAGCTGATAACGCCATTGATGCACTAGAAGCCGTGACCTTGTATTTAAACGATTAGGATACCCGCCTAGGTAAGTGCTGATTGCTAATAGTATATGGCTCTCGCTTTACCTAATAGGATATAAACAAGTTTTTGGAGTTAAGATTATGAGTATTTTAAAAAAATTATTTACAGCGGTACGTGGTGGCGCGCGTGAAGCGGGCGAAGCAATTGTTGATGCGAATGGTATTCGTATTTTTGAACAAGAAATTGCCGATGCACAAAATGCACTGAATCGTGCTAAAAAAAGCCTGACAGAAGTAATGGCTAAAGAGATGCAAACTAAGCGTAAAATTAGCGCTGTAGATGCATCAATTGCTGAGCACGAAGCGTATGCAGGTCAAGCCCTTGAAAAAGGGAATGAAGCATTAGCATTAGAAATTGCAGAAAAAATTGGTGACTTTGAAGCTGAGAAAGCCGAACACGAGCAAGTATTAGCGGGCTTTACTAATCACATAGTGACCTTGAAGCAGCAAGTTAAAGATGCTGAAAAATCAATTAAAGAAAACCAGCGTCAGCTTACTATGGTTAAAACCACAGAAAGCGTTCAACAAGCGACAATGGCTGTAAATAGCACGCTTAATACTAATAGCTCGTCGATGACATCAGCTCGTCAGTCGCTTGAGCGCATTAAGCAACGCCAACAAGACCGTACTGATCAATTAGGTGCTGCAAAGTCTCTAGAAGCAGATGTTAATGGCGATGATTTAAAAGCTAAAATGGCTGAAGCGGGTATTGGTGATACCAATCCAAAAAGTGCTGATATTTTAGCGCGCATTAAAGCGAAGCAAAATAGCTAACATTTAGAACCATATTAAAAAGGTAACCGAGTTTTGCTCCGTTACCTTTTTTGCTTACAGAGGCACCTTATATGTTTAATTTTTTCAAATCTAAAAAAAAGCCAGAACGTCAGCTTAATCACGCGAGTGACCTTAAAAAAGGTGACATGTTTACAGTGATTGACTCGTTTGCTTATCCTGCATGGCTCAAAGGCCAAACACTTCGCGTTATTGATGTGCAAACGTATCAGTACCAACATAGTAGTGATACTGAATTCGTACTTGAAACTAACACAGGCCAAGTGGTGTTTTTACAAATAGAACAAAACGATGGTGAGCAGTGGGCTAATTTCTCAATAAAGATTCAGCGTGATGATGTTGATGAAGTATTTGGTTTGGATGATTTTTCACGTATTTTTGATGAAGAATCGTTAACGCTAATTACAGTTAAAAATACGCCTGAGCGCTTTATGCAGTTTTTAGCTGGCAGTTATCAACAAAGTGAATCACCTTATGTATGTTATTTTCATAATAAAGATTTTCGTGGCCAAGCGCTACCTCGCTATGAGCAAGACGGTGGTGAACCCTGTGAAATGATTTGTTTAGCGTCACCCGATGAAGGGCATAGCGTTAATATCGAAATTTGGGAGGGAGGTGAAACAGAAGTATCACTGACATTAACTCGCCCAATTAGCGATATTGTTGACTTGTTTCCTGGAGATGCCCAGTGAGTGATGCTAAAGACAAGTGGTTGCGCCAAGAGCAAGCTGTGCGCGCCACGCAAATGGCCTTTGATTTGAGTAGTGAGGTACAAAAGTCGATAAAAAAACAAGCTATCGACCAAGAACTTACTCCCTCAGATATGATCCGCAAAATTTTAGGCCTTGATGTAAAGTCTAAAAAAACACGGCAGCGTTTATCGTTTAATTTAAATGATGATGAAATAGCGCAATTGGCTAGTCGGTTTGAAGTTGCAGTAGATGATAAAAGAGCGGTAAAGCAACAGGTAGCAGATCTACTTATTGAGCATACAAAAAAGACTAAGTAACCCTTTTGCCTTCTTTATATAAAATACTTACACTGAGGTTATTATTTCTAAAGAAGTGCAGCTGTGAATATTATATTGATTGCCTACTTACTTATGTTTGCGTTATTTGGCACAGCGGCAAGTTACTTTGTGCGTTTTATATATGCTTATTGGGTACAAAAGAACATGCCTTTGGAATACATTTTTAAGGCTGGTGTATGTATTTTCATGGTAGTGGTTATTTCGGTGTTAATACCACTATTAAATTAACACCGAAACGAATTGCTACTGGTAATTAACGGTTTTACATTGGTTATCAATACATAAAGAGTGAACTTCTAGCACTGGTGAACAGTCATCGAACTCAAGCGCAGTGTTATTTTGTTGTTCTTGCTGAGTGATTTTTTGTGCTAATTGCTCGGCATGCTTTTGAGAGTTATTTAATGTTGAATATACAACATACTTACTCGGCCCTCCACAGACACGCGAGCCAACACCTAACACCTTACATTGATAACTGGCTGTGCAGCTTTTATTACTTGTAAGCTCATTAAGCTGAGTATTTAAAACAGATTCACTCGCGTTTTGAGCTGTGCTTGGTGTTAGTGCGCTACTGCAACCGCTAAGCAGCATAGTCATGACAACACTGGCAGCTGATAGTTTAATTACGGATGACAAACAACTCATAATCTAATCCTTAAAATACACTTACCGCAGAGCCTTCAAGTTTAACACATTTATTTTCAACGCACTGGGTACTAGGCGCAGTTAAATGTTGGCAAATACTCATCATGCCTTTTTGCGCATTATAAGTACTTTCCAATTGAGTAATTGTATCGCTTAGGGCTGAAATCTGTTTTTGGGGGGCGCTTTGTGTAGAGTACACAATATAATCGCTCGGCCCACCACAGGCACGGCTACCAACAGCATTCACTTTACACTGTGAACTCGTTGAACATTGCTTATCTGCTATGAGGCTGTTTAGCTTATCTTTTGCTGTTTTAATATCATCAAGCGACACTTCTTTTGCTGCATCAGCTGGTAATGGCTGTGCTATTTTATTTTGCTTATTCGCTTGTGGTAATTTTTGTTGCGGTATCGGCGTAGACGTATTTTCTACCGCATTGGTTTTAGTTTGCTCAGTTTTATTTGAGGTTGTTTCTAAGCACGCCGTTAAGCAAAGCGGTAGCAGTAGAGCGAGTAATGGAGTACGCATAATCGTTCCTGATAGTGATGAATTATTCATCACTATCATACACTGTGCATTCATTACAGCAATAAAAACTCTACTATCAACATATTAAAGAGGTGATAAGGAGAGTTTTTAAGTTAACCCGCCTTGCGTTAATTTAGCTGGATTGAGTAATGCCTCTAATTCTGATCGAGATAGGTCGGTTTCTTGCTCAGCGATATCAATAATTGGCTGTGCTTGCTGATAAGCTTGCTTAGCAATTTTTGCTGCTTTTTCGTAGCCAATAACAGGGTTTAGCGCAGTCACTAAAATCGGGTTTTTAGTTAATGCTTTATCAATCTGAGTTTGATTAACTTTAAAGCTAGCAATGGCTTTATCTGCCAACGCTTGCGCGCTATTAGCGAGTATCTCGGTACTTTGCAAAATATTGTAAGCGATTACCGGCAGCATTACGTTAAGCTCAAAGTTGCCAGCTTGGCCTGCAACCGTAATAGTTGCGTCGTTACCAATGACTTGGGCGCTAACCATTGCAGCGGCTTCTGGGATCACCGGATTCACTTTACCAGGCATAATTGATGAGCCAGGCTGTAATGCTTCAAGTTCAATTTCTGAAAGTCCCGCAAGTGGACCTGAGTTCATCCAACGTAAATCATTGGCTATTTTCATTTGTGCAACTGCATAGACTTTTAGCTGTCCTGATAAAGCGACAATCGCATCTTGCGATCCAATATTATAAAAAAAGTTATCGCTAGGAGTAAATTGAATCCCTACCTTTTCAGTTAGCTGTGTGGCAAATAGAGCGGCAAATTGTGGGTCGGCATTAATACCTGTACCTACTGCTGTGCCACCTTGCGCTAGCTCACAGACACGCATCAGCGCATGCTCAATACCGCTAGCTGCATGCTTTACCTGCGATTGCCATGCGCTGAGTGTTTGCTCAAAAGTTATTGGCATTGCATCCATTAAATGAGTGCGCCCAGTTTTAACTATGTGACCGATGTCTGCTTTTTTTTGCTCTAAGGCGTCTGCTAAATTTGCTAGTGCTGGCAGTAATTTTTTATCAACGCTGATCGCACTACTCAAAGCAATCGCAGTGGGAATAACGTCATTAGAGCTTTGCCCCATATTCACATCGTCATTTGGGTGAATAGCTTGGTTAGCATGTTTTGAGGCTAAGCTCGCAATGACCTCATTAGCATTCATATTTGAGCTAGTACCTGAGCCAGTTTGAAAAATATCAACGGGGAAATGCTCATAATGCTTACCATCAATAATTTCTTGGCAGGCACGGTCGATCGCATTTGCTTTCGTTTTATCTAAATGACCTAGTTTGAAATTGGCTATTGCAGCAGCTTGCTTGATATACGCTAAGGCAATAATAAATTGCTGCGGCATTGTGAGGCTGCTGATCGTAAAGTTATTAATGGCGCGTTGGGTCTGTGCTTTATAAAGTGCGTCAGCGGGCACGTTGAGTGTGCCCATGCTATCTGATTCTGTTCTAAAGTTACTCATTAGTACTCCTATAAAAGAGAATATATGACATTTAACTACGCTATATAAAAAGATATGGTGCTGTTATTACTATTTACAACGGTATAGCTAAAAAGTAGAGGGCGTCAAGGCAAGTTAACAAGTGGGATTAAAACTAAAAAGTCGACTTAAACTGATTTTAAGTCGACTTAAATAATGTATTTATATAAACAGCCGGTTACAAGGCTAAACAGAATTTTAATTGTAGCCAAGAATAAATATTTGGTCTGTTTCATGTTTGTTTTGTGCCTTTTGAGTATTTTTTACATGAGAAAGTAAGTCGATAACCGTTGCTCTACAATCTGTTTCATAACTCGTTTTATCTAGGCTTTTGTCTGTAACTGCCATTGCAGCATCTACTGCGGTATAAGGTGAAATATACATAATGTTATCCTTTTGTAGTTTAGTACTCATTAAGTGAGTAATTTAATAAAAGCATATAGCGTACCAGCTCGGTAAAGATAATTTAACGTATTGAAATTGATGTTATTTTATTATTTTGGTCAATTTACTCACGACAGAATAGCTGAAATTTGTTTTACTATTGTGCATTCATTTGCAATTTAGGTGCATTAGTATGACCAAACCGTTTTCACAAGCCTGCGAAAATAATAAAAATCATATACTTAAGGCTTTGCAGCCTGCATTGCAAAATGCAGCATCAGTACTTGAGATAGGCTCGGGGACGGGTCAGCATAGTGTTTTCTTTGCCAAAAAATTGCCACATTTACAATGGTATACCAGTGATCGAGAGGTTAATCATCAAGGAATAAAGTTATGGCATGATGAGGTGCAACTGGCAAACTTGCATCCGCCTTTATTACTTGATCTAAACTATTCTTGGCCAGTAAATAAAGTGGATGCTGTATATACTGCTAATACTTTTCACATAGTGAGCTGGGAGTTAATTACGCGTTTTTTTGCTGGAGTAAATCAGCACTTAAACCAGCAAGGGGTGGTGTGTGTATATGGCCCTTTCAAATATAAAGGGGAGTTTACCAGCCCCAGTAATGATGAATTTAATAGTTTATTGCAAAGTCGCGATCCACTTAGTGGTATTCGTGATTTCGAAGCGGTTGAGCAGCTTGCAGTGCAATATGGGCTTAAGTTACTCAGCGATACTGCGATGCCTGCAAATAATCAGTTACTCATTTTTAAACGGCAATAAAGTGCTACATTGTTGTTTGTAAATTTCGATATGTTGGCATTCGCGTTCTAAGTAATCTGCAATGGCATTATTAAAATCGGGGTGAACAATGTGATGGGCAGAGTAAGTGATTACCGGTTGAAAACCACGAGCGATTTTATGCTCTCCTTGTGCCCCAGCATTAAAGCACTGAATGTTATGCTTAATAGCATAATCAATCCCTTGGTAATAACACAGCTCAAAGTGAAGCGAATCTATCTCTTCACTAGCACCCCAATAGCGGCCGTAAAGGGTATTATCATCAATTAAGCTTAAGGTGGCGGCAATTACTTGCTGGTCTCTTTTGGCTAGCATAATGAGCAATTTGTCAGCCATTAAAGCGTGTAACAAGCTAAAAAAATCACTGTTTAAGTAGCCTAAATGACCCGATCGTTTTAAATAAGTGCGTTGATAAAACTCACAAAAAAGCTGCATTGTAGCGGTAGTGATTTTCTCGCCTTTGAGCCATTCAATACTAATATTTTGCTCTGTGATTTTAGCGCGCTCTTTTTTAACGGCTTTACGCTTTCGGGCATTAAAGGTTTTTAAAAAATCGTCAAAATCTTTAAAGTTATTATTAAACCATTGAAACTGCACGCCGATTCTTCGCATAGCACCGGTATCATAAAGATGGGTGGCTTGTGCTTTGTCGCAAAAGTTTACATGCCAGCCTGACCATGCCTGTTCTGCGCAGTGGCTATTAAGTTGCTCTGTTATGTACTTATACACTAGCTTTGGATTGCTATGCATAATACGTATTCTTTGTCCCTCAATCGGGCTAAAGGGAATACCACATAGCCATTTAGGGTAATAATCTAAGCCATTTTTTTCATAAGCTTCAGCCCATGCCCAGTCAAATACATATTCACCGTAGGAGTGCGCTTTTAAGTAGCCAGGGGCAAGCGCAATGAGTTTATCGCCTTCATAAACGGCTAAGTGATGAGGCTGCCAACCTGTTTTAGCACTTACACATTGGCTTTGCTCAAGTGCGTATAAAAAAGCATGTTGGGTGAATGGGTCATTACCAAAAAATTGATGCCACTGTGTAGCATCAATTTGATTAATACTATTAAACCAACTGTGAGAAAAGTGGCTCATAATGCTTTGCCTACTACTGTTGTCTGTGTGTTACTTGTTAATTTTGATAATAATTCGACAGCCATATTCGGTTTTCTATTTTGGATAAAACCTTATGGTTCATCCTGCTCGATATATTGAGATAAGCATTGTGTGAGCTTATCGAGTTCGAGAGGTTTTGCAAGATGTTCGTTAAAACCAATTGCTAAGGCATTGGCTTTATCTTCAGGCATTACATCAGCGGTTAAGGCGATCACAGGTAATTGTTCAGCACTTTTAGTTTTCCGTATCAATGCGGTGGCCTGGTAACCGTCCATAACTGGCATTTGGCAATCCATTAACACTAAATCGAAGTCATTTATTTTAACTTGTTCTACTGCCAACTCTCCATTTTCAACCAATGTTGGGGTGATCCCCAAAGAGCTAAGCATTGCTTTTATCACTAATTGATTGACGCTGTTATCTTCTGCAACCAGTATTTTTAGTTTGCTTAAATCAACATGCTGTTGCGAGTGCTTCGCCGTTACTTGTTGTACAGCACAGGTATTTAACTCGACAGACAGAGTAAAAGTGGAGCCTTTACCTGGCTCACTTTGTACTTTGATATCTCCAGACATTAATAAGCTAAGTTCTTTTGCGATTGCCAAACCAAGCCCTGTACCACCAAACTTACGTGATGTTGAGCTATCAGCTTGGGTGAATGCATCAAATAATTTACTTTGCTCTGAAGCGGCAATACCGATACCCGAGTCCCTAATAGCCAAGGTAATTTGATGACGTTTATCGGCGATCTCCTTGCTGTATGCGCTAATACTTACTTCACCTTCGTAAGTAAACTTAATAGCGTTACTACACAGGTTTAATAAAATTTGCTCAATTCGCATAACATCACCTTCAAACCAAATGTCGGTTGGTAATTGGTTATCAACTTTCCAGTTAATACCTTTTTGTTCAGCGCTTTGCTCGAACATACTACTGATCCGAGCAAGAAGAGCATTCAAATCAAAAGGAGCAACTTCTAAGGTTAGTTTTTGTGATTCAATTTTAGAGATATCGAGTACATCATTGATTAAACTTAATAATGAGTTAGATGCTAAATTAATTTTATTTAAATAATCAGAAAGAGTTTCAGGACTCTCTTCATTTTTAGCTAAGGTTGAAAAGCCGATCACAGCGTTAAGCGGGGTGCGAATTTCATGGCTCATATTTGCTAAAAACCGGCTTTTAGCTTGATTTGCCAAATCAGAATGCTGTTTAGCCTTAACGAGAGAGCGAGTTCGCTCTGCTACCAAACGTGAAAGTGCAAGGTGTTGGTGATTAAACAATAGTAATATAAGTAAAATGAGTGAGCTTACAATGACCTGTAAAATAAGTAAAAAGAGTGTCATATTATTAGTTTGATGCGGTAAGAATTCATCTTTAATCGCTAAATCTACTAGCCATGTTTGTCCTGCAAAATTAATTTCGATAGTTGTAAGTTTATTGCTTTTGGTTGGTTTGCTTTCGACGTTTGAATAAAAGGGATTGATAGCATTGGCTTCATAAATAGCGATATTAAACATTTTATTTTGTGCTTGGGTAAGCGATTGAGCAAGTATGTTTTTCACTAAAAATACGCCTGTTGCGTAGCCTTTAATTGATGCAATCTCATTATTTTGTTGATACACAGGAGAAAATAATAAATACGCGGGTTCAGGTCGCTGTGTTTGAACTAATTGAATTATTTTAGTACCGACAGGGCGATTTTTGATACGTGGATCGAGTAAAGTCTCACGACGATCTTTACGAGAGTTGAGATTAAAACCTATGGCGGATTGGTTTTCTGACAAAGGAGCAATATAAGTGATAATCACCAATGGATCGTTGTTTGATAATGGGGCGCCTTTAATGCTCGGAGCAAAGTTGTGTGTATTATAAATTTCATCAAGCTGTTTGTTAAAGTCACTGACCTGAGCCTGGTTAATTTTGCGGTTCCATGAAAATGCTTTAATAAATGAATGCTCAGCCAATAGTTGAGCACTGTAAATATCAAACTCTTGCTTGCTTAAAGTCGGTGTTGATTGTATTTGGCTTGCTAGGCTTTGTACGGTTATTTGACTGAGATTTAAATTGCTCAGTAAACTATTTTCAATGATAGATGTTTCGCGTTTGGCAATTTGTATCGCATTTGAATAACTCTCTTGATTATATAGCTTTGTGGTAAAAGCTACAGAGATGAATAATACCGAGCAAACTGCGATGGTAGGTAGTGGGGTGAAGTAATGTCGTTTAAATTTAGGTTGTAATAACGCCAATATAAAAGGAGTTGCGATCAGCACACCAAGAGAATCACCAAGCCACCAAAAAGTAACATTTCTCCAATGATTATCAATACTGTAAGCAGGGTTAAACTGACTTAAAGCATAGACGCCAATATTGGCCGATATTAGGCTAACGACAATACCAACGATAAAAATAAAATAAATTATTGATTGGCGCTTCTTTAAGAACAGCGGATGACCTAGCCAGTATTTTAAAAAAGCTGCGCCAATCATCCCTTGTAGTACAGCACCAAAGCCGATTAGTAACACCTGTTCTAATGTATTGCCAATTAAAACTTGATCAGTAATAACGTTATCACCGGTACTTAAATTAAAGGCGACAGAGGCAATAAATAATGCTGGAATAAAACGCCACCACCAGATAAAACAGCCAACTAGGGCAATACCTGCAGGGAGCCAGATAGGGATTACTTGTGATTGAAAAGCAAAATTAGTTAATAACTTACCAGTTGCAAAATAAGCAACCGCAAACAATATGTAAAAAGCAAAAGAACTGGATGTTGAACGAAAAATCTTCACATGCATCCTTGTTTAATATTATTTTTATAGTTGAATCTCAGTATAGCGAATCAGTACTAAATAGTATTATTTTTTAAAGTGGTAACTGTTTTTTACTAAATGACTGCTTTAATACAACGGTTGATTCTATGTTGGCGATACAGCTTAAGCTTCCTAGTTGGTGCTTTACAAACTGCTCATAACTTTCTAAATCCTGAGAGATAATTTTTAATAAATAGTCGTGGCTGCCTGAGATCACTGAGCACTCAAGTACATGCGGTAGTTTTTCTACATGTTGTTCAAACTGTTGTGCAGCACTCACTGAGTTTTGACACAGTCGCACGAAAGCATAAACCAGTACATTAAGATTGAGTGACTTAGGGTTAATAGCTGCGTGATAACCAATAATAACCTGTTCTTGCTCAAGTTTTTTAATGCGCCTTAGAGTAGGAGTATCCGAGAGATTAATGGTATTGGCTAATTCTGATACCGACATTCGGGCTTGCGACTGCAAGGCAACGAGTAGCTGCTGATCTTTATTATCTAACATGGCTATAGAATCTTATTAATTATTTGTCTAGTAATAGTGATTATTGCTAACAATAATCACTATTACTATTTTTTTTAGCGTTTTAACCTCTGGGATCTTTGCTAGCATTAAAAAATAATAATAACAGGATGTAGTCATGAGTTCTTACACTGCTAAATTTGATAATTGGATTAGGTCTGAGTTTGTTGCTCTAAACTCTCAGTTAGAAGAGTTGTATTGGCAACAAGATGATAAAGCAAATGTTGAAGGGGTCGGGGCTAACTTAAAGCAAGCCTTGAAAGAGCAAGGTAATGCGTTGATCAGCGATTTATTAGCTGAAGGTAATACCGACGAAGGATTTGATAGCGCATTTGATTTACTTGGTAATGTAGGCTTGTTCATGGCGGCTTGCCGTAGACATGAAATTACAGAGCCAAGCAGAGAGAATAGTTCACCGCTGATAGAAGCATCGGCGCTTGCTATGCATATTGGTGCTTCTATTGGAGTAACTCCTCGTTTTGCCACCGCACATTTAACCACTCATAATAAAGCCATTAATGGCATCTATAAACGGTTTACAAATCTTGATGATGAAGCCTTGTTTTTAGATTACAACACCCAAGGTATTTTAGCGTATAAGCGCGCGAGTGATGCTTTACTAAAAATACTGCCATTAGGTATTTCACACCCTGTCACGGCTGAACTACTTGAGGTGGTTAAAACAGCACTTATTGATGTAATAGCGTCGAATAATGCCTTGTACACTCAACTTGATACCGAGCGTTTTTTTAATTGTGTACGCCCATATTACAAGCCTTACAGGGTAGGTAAAGAGGTTTACCGTGGTGCAAATGCGGGAGATTTTGCCGGCATTAATGTTATTGATATGCTGCTAGGACTTTGTAGTGCAAATGAGCCGAGTTACTCGCAAATGCTGGTGGATAAATTTTTATATATGATGCCAGAAGATCAACAAATATTGCGAGAGGCCATGCGTATGCAAAGCTTCATGGATGACTTCTTAAAAGCCGAGCAATATAAACACACAGAGTGGTTTCAAAAGCACGGCAAACTATTTATACAAGTGTGTAAATTACATGGTGACACCGCTATCGGTCATCATAACCAACTGGTCGAAAAGTTTATTGCCCAACCGTCACAGCAAATGCAACAACAGCATATTGATAAAGTCACTGCCAGTGGACCGCCTTTGCCGGTACTGCTAGATTCCTTAGCTAAATTAAGGGATAGACGTGCAGCAGCTAAGCGAGACGATATTAATACGCGCTTTGATGACTTAAATACGCTAAAACAGTGGATTAACTAATATGGCTAAAAATGATTTTTATATGCCAAGGGGCTGCTATTTATTAAGCCACTCTGTTGGTCGTCCTCTAAAAAGTACTTTAGAAAATGCTACTGAGCAGTTTTTTACTCCTTGGCAGGAAAGTGCCAAAGAGCCATGGCAGCAATGGCTACCGGCTATAGAAAAGTTTACGGGTGCATTAGGGCAGCTATTTAATGCGCCAAGTGAGCAATTTTGTCCTCAGGTTAACTTATCTAGCGGTTTAACTAAATTGCTTATGTCGCATCCCGTGTTTAATAAACCACACTGCGCAGTATTAATGGCGCAGGCCGACTTTCCAAGTATGGGGTTTGTAATGCAAAAAGCACTCCCTGCATGTGCAACAATACGTTACATCCCCGAGCATGAAGATCTAAGTGATAGGCAGGTATGGCAGCGATATTTAACTCCAGAGATTGATGGTGTGTTTGTTAGTCATGTTTATTCTAATACGGGTGTACAAGCTCCTTTAAACGATATTGTGGCGCTTAGTAAAGCGACAAACACACTCTCAATAATTGATGTGGCGCAATCGGCAGGGGTTATTCCTATAGACCTAACGGCGTTAAATGCCGATTTTATGATTGGCTCAAGTGTGAAGTGGTTATGCGGGGGGCCTGGAGCTGCTTATTTATGGGTAAATCCACAGCAAATAACGCAATGTGAACCAAAAGATGTTGGTTGGTTTTCACATCAAAATCCATTCGAGTTTGATATTACGCATTTTCAATATAACGCTAAAACACTTAGGTTTTGGGGCGGTACGCCTTCTATACTCCCTTATGTTATTGCTGGTAATAGCATTGCATATATTGCCCAGTTTGGTGTGGATAAAGTGAGAGCGCATAATTTAGCGTTGTTAACGTTACTTCAGCAGCAGCTGGCTGCTTTTTTAGTATCGCCAAACGATAAAGATCAGTGCAGTGGTACCGCTATTTTAGATTTTGCAAAGCACCAACAAAATGTATTGGCGGAATTGGAGGCAGCAAATATAAGTGTGGATGTGCGCAAACTCGGTATTCGTATTTCACCGCACATATACAATACAGCGTCAGAGATACAAGCGTTTATTACTACGGTGAAAAAGGTAATTAAGGCTGCTGATTAAGCTGTTGTTTTTTTTGAGTGAGTGCCGCTATTTGTTGTTGTGCTTGTTTTATTTGCGGTTCAAATCTTTGTTTAAGTACCGCAGTTTCTGTAGCAATTGCATCTGCAATCGAGTTAGCGCCTAAACGATTTGCTTTATCTTGGGTCATGTAACCGACTTGCTGTTTCTTTTGCGCGTATTCCTGCTGGTATTGCTTTATTTTAAGCTCAAGCTGCACAATATCGCGCTCTATTTGTTGCACCTCAAGGTAGTCATCAACTGAGGTATCGATAACTAGGGCATTTTCAGATTGCAATGCATTGGTTTGCATAATGTTGACGTTTTTAAGCATGATCACTTTAGCGTCTTTAGCGCATGGAGTTTGACTGAAAGTCGGCACCCCTTTGATGGTGCATTTAAAAACCGTCACTTCATTTGCCATGCTGACAGTGCAGGCACCAAAAAAACACAGTAGTAATATTAGCTTTGCCATGGTTAAACCTAAGCTGGTTTAAAGTACCATTTATAATGCACTAAGTTGTAACACCATACAATTTGTTTAATTTAATAGCCTAAGTCAAGTATGCCTTCCAAAACGAACAATTCCATAGGTTGTTAAAATTCAGGCACAAAAAAACCACAATTAAGTGGCTTATATTCAGTAATGGTGGAGAGGGAGGGATAGACTTGCTTACATCCATGTAATCAATCGCTACGCGACGCTTGCAGCGGCCTAAACTGTTCCCGACACTTTATCGAACCCTGTCGAGGGTTCTCACCCTCCCAGTTTTTAACGGAGTTAAAATTTAGGCACAAAAAAACCACAATTAAGTGGCTTATATTCAGTAATGGTGGAGAGGGAGGGATTCGAACCCTCGATAGAGCTACAAACTCTATACTCCCTTAGCAGGGGAGCTCCTTCGGCCACTCGGACACCTCTCCGACGCATTATTCTGCGTATTATTAATCGGGATAAAACCAATTAATAAAAATAAGTGGTGGAGAGATAGGGATTTGAACCCTAGAGGGGCTATAAACCCCTGCCGGTTTTCAAGACCGGTGCATTCGACCACTCTGCCATCTCTCCACGTCGTGATGCAGGATAATACTTAGGAGAGTAGTCTGTGTAAATAGCAAAAAGATCGTTTGCTTAAAAAGTGAGCGTAAATGCGGTTTTTTTTATAAATAATGAAGATTTAAGGCGATTTTTAGCTATGAGGTGGCTGGCAGCAAACAGGAGGAGCTAAAGAAGAGTCTTCATTAGAGGTTGGGTGTTTGCTGCAACAATACAAAATCATGGTTGGGTGATTATTTGTATTGAATTGCACCGCCAAGTGCTAATTTTTTTCCGTAACGGTTAAGTTTAGCTAGCATTTTTGCTTTGCGATTAGTTGGCTTAACGGCAACGTGAGTTGTGGCTGTTTGGTTAAGTGTATTAATTGGGTTCATTTTATTCGCTCCATGGTTGTGTCTGTTGAAAACATGTGCATTTTGCACGCAGGGTGGTTAAAAATAAAGCGATAAAAATTACTGGTGAAGTATTAGTTTTTTTAATCCGAAAGCGACTTATTAATTTTTCGTTCAACCACTGGTTTGTTATTTTTTGTATAATTATTCATCTGGGCTCATTGCTATGTCGTTTTTATATGGGGTTTTTTCGGTTTTTTTGAGTTTTAACTGTTTATAAAAAGAGTTTTTTGAATATTTATTCAGATTAAATTATTTTGTATTGGTTGGGCTTAACTTTGCTTTGTTCAAAGATTTAACATGTTATTTATAGGTGGTTAATTATTTATCAGATAAGAGCAGTAAATAAACGATAAAAATAGTGTTGCGAGGTTTTTAAATTATAAAAAAAGTGCCTAGGTTACTAGGCACTTTGGAGTTAGTTGCGTTTTAAAACGCTTCTAACTGGGGAACGTACCATCTCATGAATATAAATCTAAAAAGATGGGTTTAATTATGTTTGCAATTTGGGCTTACAATCATCAGCTTGGGTGGCATTTTAACTATTCTAGAGCGAAGCGAAGATTATACTTTGGTTTGTATTTTACTATGAAGCCACAAAACAATGCTGCACAGCAAGAGTAGATCCGCTCAACAGTCTATTATTTGAGTTAAATGGTTTTAAATAGGGTATAAAAGGCAAAATGCGGCATAGCTTAAAAGCAAATGCCGCAAAGGGAGATTAATGCGGGGTATTATTCTATTAGTGCTGTTTAATAGTAAATAGCTCATAGCCTTTTAATGCAGGAACTTGAGCGGTTAGTTGCGTTTCTTGTTGTGCTATTTCAACAAAATCATCACATAATGAATTTGCACGCTTTTCAAGTGTTTTGGCATGCAGCTCTACTTTTTCTTCTATTTGTGCGCCCATATTTTCCATGCGCTCTTCAAATGCTTGCATGTCACCGCCTGAACTCATTAACTCAGAGCCCAATGCCACTAAAATGCTGCCCATTGATTCCATTACTGCTGATTCAACTGCTGTTTCTATTTGCTTTTCAAACTGCTGTTCAAAGTTTTCACCAAATTGAGTAAAGCTTTGTTGACCCATTACAAAAGTACCTTGCTGATAAAAGGTGCTTTCAACCTCTTGATGAATATCGTCCATTAAGGCTGAAATATTATCGAGGCCGTTAATATTAAACGCATTTGCAACTTCTTCTAATGCTACACCTGCAATTTTAACCCCTTCAAGGGCAATATTGGCCACTTCAGGTAATTGCACGCGTAAATTGTCTGTGTAGTCGGTCATTGCTTGGCGCTGTGCACTATTTAATGCTACTTGCTCGCCATTGATAGACAGCTCACCTTCAGCGGTAAATAGCATGTGCTGATTATTGGCTTTAAAAATTTCTAATTCATTAGGTTTGATGCGCACATCGTTCTTAAATTCAACGTTACATTCATCGTTACTAAATGAAATTGAAGAGTCGCTAGTATTGTGAGCCATTGCTACTGGAGCGCACATTATCGCGCTAACTAATAATAATTTTTTCATGTTTATTCTCTGCTTTTTGCTGATGATAATTAACTTATAACAAGTTTGATGCCAATTATTTTTAATGTTTTAAAACAATGGCTTGAGATTTTTTGAATGCTTTAAAGTCGAAAGTGTACTCATTGAAAATACTAAAATATGGTCAAAATAACCAACAATTAAATGCTAATAAATAAAATTTATCGATACGATAAAAAACTCTCACTTTCCACAATTCAAATTTAACGCTATTTATTCACAATACTGACACAGAGACTATTTAGGATAGCTATGTGGCTTTATTTTGACGTAAATTTGTACAGCTAATTTATGTTGAACATTTTAATTTCACCAATTATCGCGATATAGAAATCCGTAATTGGTCTCAAACACTTTATGGAGTGGGTTGTGGGTAAGACATTTAGTTACGATGCGCTAGATGATGATTTTGTTGAAGACGAATACGAAATGGTCGGGCGTAATCAACACGACAAGAAAAAGCAAAAGGTGAAAAGAAAGTTAGAGGATTACCTTGAGCAAAAACGCTTGCGTAAAAATCTAGGTGAAGATGACTTAAACGATTATATTGATTAAGCTCTCGCTAGTACAAATAAGCGTTACAGTTTGTAATAAAGAGGCTTTGTGCCTCTTTATAGTTTTTTGGGGTTAAGCCTTAGCTGCAAGCAGAGCTTTTTCAATTACTTTTTCTAGTTTTTCAGGTTTAGTAATAGGTGCAAAGCGCTTAATAGGTGTACCATCTGCCGCTACTAAAAACTTAGTGAAGTTCCACTTAATTTTTCGGGTTAAAAACCCCGGTAGTACAGACTTTAAATAGCGGAAAACAGAATCTGTATGCTGGCCATTTACATTCACTTTTTCTGCGATTAAAAAACTAACCCCGTAATTTATTAAACAACCTTGCGCTATTTGCTCAGCGTCGCCGGGCTCTTGTTGACCAAATTGGTTACATGGAAAGCCTATAATGATCAAACCTTGGCTTGCATACTTTTCATGTAATGCTTGCAATGACTGATATTGATAAGTTAATCCACATTCACTTGCGGTATTTACGATTAATACAACTTTACCTTCAAACTCTTTAAAGTCGATTGGCTGGCCTTGTAGGCTGGTAGTCTTTAGTTGATGGAATGGGTGCATATAAATACGCTTATTATTTGTTTATTTTGCATAGTCTAACCCTTGCGTGATGATCTACAAAGTCTAAGTCACTTTTACAGCGCTTACTGCTAATTTAAAATTAAAAATAGCCCCATACCGGCCAAGGTCGTTAAGTAAATATTATGCGTTTTGTAAGCAACAACAATAGCGACTATGGCAGCACTGAGATAAGGGTTCTGCCAGTTTAGATTAATACCTTCGTCATTTATAAATACAATTGGCACCCAAATCGCCGTTAGTACCGCAGGTGCACTAAAGCTCAAAAACTGTTGCATTTTAGGCCCTACTTTAAATGGCAAGGCGCGGTGTAAGAATAAATAGCGAGTAAAAAAAGTAATACATGCCATTAGTAAAATAGTGGTCATCATTTTTTGGCCCCCTTATTTTGCACTAATCTGGTAACAGCGTAACCTGCGCTCATTGCTAGAAGCGCAGAGCATACTAACCATAATTCAAAGCCTGTGCTTTTTAATAAAGTGGCACTGATCCCTGCAACAATGACTGTAACTAGAGTAGCTAAGTTTTTAATCCCTGGAATTACTAAGGCAATAAAAGTTGCTGCAATAGCAAAATCGAGTCCTAAATTAGTGAGATCTGGAAGCATAGTACCGGCTACAATGCCAATGAGGGTCCAAATATTCCACGCAATATAAAAGCTAAAACCTGCGCTCAATGCATAAATTAAACGGGTTTTAGTACGATAGGCGCGCGGGTGGTGCGAAAAAGCAAATAGTTCATCAGTTAACACAAAGCTGACAGGCAGGCGCCATCGCATGGGTTGCTCAATCACTTTGTGACGAACTGCCAAGCCATATAAAAAATGGCGAGAGCTAATAATAAACGTGGTAAAAAGAATGGTTAGTAGAGGGGTATTACCAGCAATGAGCTCAATTGCAACCAGCTGCGCCGAGCCTGCAAATACCAGTAGCGACATGGCTTGAGTTTCAAAAGGGGTAAAGCCATTTTGTATTGCTAACGAGCCACATAAAATGCCCCAAGGAATAACCGCTAAACACAGTGGCAGCATATCTAAAAAGCCTTTTAATACTGGTTTTTTAATTGATTGCATGTGTTTTACTCTGCGCACTGGTAGAAAGACTCATCGGGATACCTTAATATTGAGAAGCTAAAATAGTTAGCGTTTTAGATGATACTTTTTTTTAGGGAAGGTGCAATGTTTAAGGTAAAAGTGTGGGATGGCTT
This sequence comes from Pseudoalteromonas sp. S1608, assembly GCF_005887265.1. GTDB lineage: Bacteria > Pseudomonadota > Gammaproteobacteria > Enterobacterales > Alteromonadaceae > Pseudoalteromonas > Pseudoalteromonas undina. The sequence continues at coordinate 61,396 of NZ_PNDK01000039.1, read as the reverse complement.
TGTAAGAAGCTTTCATTGGTTATTAGTATTGAGTATTGCTGCGCTTTATTTTAGTGCAGAAGAGGGCATGATCGAACTTCATTTTGTAGTTGGCTTTTTTACTTTAGCGCTTATTTCAACACGAATTATATGGGGCCTATTTGGCAGTAAAACAGCAAAAATATCGGTATTACTGCACTCTCCTAAATCGGTGCTTGCTTCTTTTGCTGGCAAAAAAACAAATGAGGCGGGCCATTCTGCACCTGGTAGCTATATGGTGTTATTATTTTTTATTCTGATCATAGCGCAGCTAGTAAGCGGTTTAATGAGCAGTGATGGTATTTTAACTGATGGCCCGTTAGCGCAGTATGTATCGAGTGACACGATTGATTTGGCCAATTGGCTGCACCATATTAATTTTGATATTTTATTTTATGCGATTATTTTGCATGTTGTGGCTATTATTGCTTACAAAATTAAAGGCAAGCCTTTGGTCAAAGCAATGATCACCGGTAATAAAGCACTAGCAACAAAAAGCTCAGAGCCAGAGACAAAGTCACCATGGGTTGCATGGGTTATATTTTTGCTACTACTGGTTTTATTAATGAGTACCTGGGGAAGTGAGCATTTAAGTTATTTGCTTAGTTAAAAAAGTGGCGCTAATACAGCGCCATTTTTGTTCTTAATACACCGTATATATTAGTCTTTGAATTGCTTATGACAATCTTTACAGCCTTTAGCCCATGCACCAAACGCTTTACCAATAACAGCTTTGTCACCGGTTTGAGCTGCTACAGCAAGTTCATCAGCATATTGTTGAAATGCTGTCGCTTTTTTCATAAAAGTATCGTTTTCAGACCATACCGCAGGAAGTGCTGATGTATCACCCTTATCAGTACCTGCGTAAAAAGCTTCCCAAGGCATTTTAGACAATGCCGCTGCGTTATTTGCACGCTGCTTAAATTGCTCTGCATCAAAAGGAATTTTACCCTTAAGCATAGCACCCATATCGCCTATTTGAACTGAAATCATAGAGAATGCAGCTTGGCGATACTCAATCGCATCACTCGGCTCTTTAAATGCAGAATTTGCAGACACGCTAAATGCGCATGTAGATAGTAACGCCCCGATAAATACTTGCTTCAATTTCACTTTATTCTACTCCTTTAAGGGTTCTTTAATTATCTTTGTATCTTAGCTCAGGCTTTAGTTCAAGGGAATGCATAGATTATTACTTTGATATTATTAATGGGATTTGGAAATAATTAGTACTATCTTTATTGTGAATGGTTGTAAATAGAGTGTTGTTGGCGGCTGTTGGGTTGTGTACATTCGAGCATCATAAAAATAACCAATGAAGAGCATTTATGAAAAACAATATTTTTAAGTTGTCTGCAATGTCAGCGGCAATAGTGATTTCACTATCGGGTTGTGGAGGTAGTGATAATAACAGTAAAGTTCCGGTTGTTACTGATGTAGCACCAAAAGCGAGTGATGTTGTCGTTGTTGATTTAAAGCAATGGATACCAGTTACTGCTGATTTTAAAGCGAGTGATAATGATGGTGATGCACTTACTTTTAGCTTTACTGAAAATGGCGAGGAAGTTACTGCACAAGATGGTGTGTTTAAGTTTAGTCATGGCATGTTAACAGTAGACGGTACATCATTTACATATGTACCTGTTTCTGCTGAGGATGCAGTTATTGATTACACAGTAACTGCAAACGGCAAAACGGCTTCTGCGAAAATTAATATTTCAGGAATTATTGGAGACCCTCTTGCTAATCAGCAATGGCACCTGAATAACACAGGTCAGAAAGCATATTCTCTTAGTGATGAGATGAAGCAAGGGTTGATAGACTTATATGTAAGTCGGTTTGGCTTTACCGAAGAAAATGCAAAAGCAAGACTAGATGCTGACTTCGCTGAATCAGAAGCAGCAGAACTGGTTGCTGGTGAAGATATGAATGTTTTATCTGCTTACGGCCAAGGCGCTACTGGGGCTGGTGTAACAGCTGTAGTAATTGACTCAGGTATGGAAATCCGCCATGAAGATTTAATCGATAACGTATTACCTAACCGCTCTTTAAATTTGGATGCGACTGTATTAGATCGAACAGATCCAACAAGTACTGCGAATAGTGGTGATCATGGTACTAGTGTGGCAGGTTTGATTGCTGCAAAAGGTTGGAATGGCAAAGGTGGCCGCGGTGTTGCACCAGATACTGGCTTAATTGGCATGAATTACCTTGGTGGTGACAAAATCCCACAAACTGAGTTAATGGTGCATGGTTTCCCTGGTAGTGGTATTAGCACAACAGAAAATATTTCTGCATTCAACCGTAGTTATGGAATAACTTTCCCTGCATTTATAGCTTATTCAGAATTAGAAGAAACCATTGAGTCTTATCCTAATTTATACCTTCGTGATGGTAAAGGTACGCTTAACATTAAATCGAGTGGTAATGCATTTGATGGTGATACTAATGAAGGAACATTATGCGCAGATAACGGTGCAAATGAGCTAGGGTTAACTTGTTATAATGGTGCATTTGAGCCTAGCCAGGGCCATCCTTATTATTTAAGTGTTGCTGCAGTAAATGCAAATGGTAAGCATACTAGCTACTCAACTGCAGGTGCTAACCTAATGGTTTCAGCGCCAGCTGGTGAAGCAGGGCGTTTGGCTCCTGCTATGGTAACAACAGACCAAATGACTTGTATTAATGGTTACTCAGGCTTTAATGGTCGTGGAATTACAGCTTGGGCTAATGCTTATGGTGAAGAGTTTGCTGCAAGCCAATTCCCATTTGACTACCCAAGCCATGAAGATAATGCGAGTTGTAATTATACATCTACGTTTAATGGTACCTCTTCTGCTGCACCTAATGCTTCAGGTGTAGTATCGTTAATTCTTTCAGCAAACCCTGATTTAACGTGGCGTGATGTGCGTCATATTTTAGCTTCAACTAGCACATTGATTGACGCTGAAAATGCCTCTGTGACTTTAACTACTGCAGATGGTGAGTTTGCTGCGCATGATGGTTGGGTTGAAAATGCTGCAGGTTATAGCTTTAATAATTTATATGGCTTTGGTCGAGTTGATGCTGGTGCAGCTGTTGCAATGGCTAAATCTTACGAAACTTCATTAGGTGAGCAAGCAATCACGGATTGGAAAGGTTTTGGTTCAGTAGTTGCTGAAAATGCCCTCACATTAGAAATCCCTGATAACAGTGCAACAGGTTTAACGCAAGAAATTGTAGTAACAGAAGAGCTCAATATTGAAGCGATGCAATTTAAATTTGATGTAAGCAATCCAGAAATGGCCTTTGGTCTAGGTGATGGAACGCAAACCTCAGCAGGTAGCGATTTAGCTATCGAAGTGACCTCGCCAGCAGGAACGAGAAGTGTATTGCTTTCATCTAAACAGGCACTATTTCTGCCTGCACTTAGCAGCGACTTTAGTTTTAATGCAGGCTATATTTTAAAAGATGCGGTACTAATGTCGAATGCATTTTACGGTGAATCAACCAAAGGTACTTGGACTATTCGCTTACTTGATACGAGCGCTGATAGTTTTGCACTTGCTGATAATGGTGAAAACTATATAAGTGTAACAGGCATTACAAATAACGTCGCATTGAGTGTCTTAGAGGGTGTATCTCTTCGTGCATTCGGTCATGCAGGTCAAGAGTAAGGATTATAAAATGAAAGTTAAACAATTAATCGTATTGGGTGCAGTTGCGTGTATTTCGTTTACTGCGACATCAAGCATGAATATCGATAAAGATCTGCAATTACCTAAAAAGCCAGTAACTAAGTTGAAATTTAATAAAGCGGATTTTGGTTCTTACAAAATTGAAAAGAACTTACGTCTAGTGCCTTCAAGTGTAGCTTCAGAAGAGCATGTTATTATGCAAAAAGGTGAAATGGCTGTAGTAAATGTAGAAGGTTCATCTGATACTGTAACTAAGGGGACATTAGTACGTAATATCTTTACTAATAACCTAACTTTACTTTCAGGTAATATTACTGTCCTTCTAAAAGATGGTGTGGACGCAAATGATGCTGCTTTGGCTACAGGGTTGAAGGTAATCTCAGTCTTTCCTGGTACGCAAATTGCTGTTCTTGCTATAAACGATGGTCAAGATATTCTAGCTGCATCAGAGCAACTAAAGGCATCGGGTTTTGCAAAAGAAGCTAAAATAGAAGTGCTAGAAACAATTTATACAGCGCAGTAATCTGTTTTAGATAAGTGAAACCCCGAGTAGCGTAATTGGCTCGGGGTTTTTTATTAATCGTTTATATCAATATCAGCGAAAATCATCCCTCGGCGCATACTGCGTGTTGCTAAGAACACCTCCCCCAGTAATGACATAAATGCACATATTAGTAATGCCATGGCACCAACAAAGCAGCTACCAATAGTGACACCTAAGTTAATCGATTGTATGTGTGATAAAAACAAAAGCATAACCACTGCACATACTAATAATGCGCTTAAGACACTTAAACTAAATGCAATATGTATACACCGAGAACGCTTTAGGAGTGCTCTCAGCTCAGTAGTTAAAGACAGGTTAAATTCTTCATCAATACTGACCTTTAATTTTCGTTCTAACTGTCTGGCTCTGTCAGTAATACGCGCCAAGCGATTTGATAATACCCCGAGTGTTGCCGCAATACCCGTAATTAAAAAAACGGGTGCAACCGCTGTTTGAATGACTTTAGCCATAGTTAAAATATTAATTACGTCGTTGTTCATTTTTATCCTTATTAATTAGCAGCATGAAGAGGCTATATAATGCTACTTCGTTATTGTTAGGATAACTGAAGTCATAAACATATAAAAAGAATTTCTAGGCTCCCTTTTTACATAGCTTCACAAACTAAATTTCTGTGCTATTAAATATTAGGTATATTTAATAAAAATAAAAACTACAGAGATTCCAATCAATGAAACACACCCCATTTGTTCTTACTTTTATATCCTTAGCTATTTTAGGGGGATGTAATAAAGCCCCTGATGTTGAGCAATCAGCAAAGGTTGAAAATGTAGCTGCTCAAACCGAAGTCATGCCGCCGATTGCGAAGAAAGTGCCATATGAAATGACAATCCATGGCGACACTCGCATCGATGATTATTATTGGATGCGTGATGATGAGCGTAAAGCTCCTGAGGTAATTAGTTACCTAGAGGCTGAAAATGCTTACACAGATGAAATGCTTGCGCATACTAAAACACTGCAAAGTAGTTTATTTGAAGAGCTTAAAGGGCGAATTCAAAAAGATGATGACTCTGTTCCAGTAAAAGACGGAGAGTACTATTACTCGTCGCAAACTCGCGGCGATAACGAGTATGCTACTTATTTACGCAGTAGTGATTTTGCAGGCACCGATCAGGAAGTTATTTTAGACGTCAATGAACTAGCTAAAGGCCATGACTATTTTGCAGTTAGTGGTCTGAGTGTCAGCCCAAATGATAACTTAATGGCGTATGGTGAAGATACGGTGAGCCGCCGTGTTTACAATATAAAAATTAAAGATTTAAGCACTGGTAAATTATTAGAAGACACGCTTGAAGGCACCAGTGGTTATGTTGTGTGGGCGAACGATAATAAAACTGTTTATTACATTAAAAAAGATGCGCAAACCTTACTCGGTTACCAAGTTTATCGTCATACGCTTGGTACACCACAAAGCGATGATGAGCTTGTATACGAAGAAAAAGATACGAGCTATTACACTGGTATGAGCAAGAGCAAAGACGGCTCAGAAATTTATATTTGGCATAGCAGTACTGATGCATCGGGTTTGTCAGTACTTAGTGCAAACGATATAAATGCTAAGCCAAAGCGCTTAATTGAGCGTGAAGCCAACCTTGAGTACAGCATTTCCAAATTAGGTAATACTTATTACATTGTGACTAATTTAAATGCGGTTAACTTTCAGCTAATGAAGGTCGATATTGATAAAGCCGGTGATAAATCGAATTGGCAAAGTGTGATCCCTGCGCGCGAGGATATTAAACTTGAAGGCGTAGAGTTATTTAATGACTACTTAGTATACCAACAACGCGAAATGGGCCAATCAACACTGATTGCACGTAATTTAACATCGGGCAAAGAGTTACCACTAAGCTTTAACGACAGTGCATATACAATTAATGCGTACGGTAACAACGAATTAGAAAGCGATACGCTGCGCGTTTACTACACCAGTATGACCACTCCGGGTTCATCTTATGATGTTAATTTGGCGACTGGCGAAAAAACATTATTGAAGCAACAAACGGTATTAGGTGACTTTAACGCGGATAACTATGCGTCTGAGCGTATTTTTGTCACAGCACGCGATGGCGTAAAAGTACCGGTGAGTTTGGTGTATCGAAAAGAGCTATTTAAAAAAGATGGCACTAACCCATTATTGCAATACGGCTATGGTTCGTATGGTGCAACAATGGATCCTAGTTTTTCTTCTGCACGATTAACGTTGCTTGACCGTGGTTTTGTATTTGCAATTGCCCACGTACGTGGTTCGCAAATGTTAGGGCGCCCGTGGTACGAAGCGGGTAAATTACTCACTAAAAAGAACACGTTTAACGACTTTGTAGATGTTACTAAGTCATTGGTAGCCCAAGGTTATGGCGATAAAGAGCAAATTTTTGCCCAAGGTGGCAGTGCTGGTGGTTTATTAATGGGCGCAGTGGCAAACCAAGCGCCTGAGCTATATAAAGGTATGGTGGCTGCGGTTCCATTTGTTGATGTGGTTACTACTATGCTTGATGAGACTATTCCGCTTACAACTAACGAGTATGGTGAGTGGGGTAACCCTAACGAGAAAGAATATTACGATTATATGTTGTCGTACTCACCGTACGATCAAGTTAGTAAACAAGACTACCCTAATATGTTAGTAACAACAGGTTTGCACGACTCACAGGTTCAATATTTTGAGCCAGCAAAGTGGGTTGCAAAGCTGCGTGACTACAAAACAGATGATAATAAACTACTATTTAAAATAGACATGGAAGCTGGCCATGGAGGTGCGTCTGGTCGTTTTAAACGCTTGGAGGACACGGCACTTAACTATGCATTTATGCTTGATTTAGCTGGTAAAAATAAGTAATAAAATAAAAGCGTAGCTTTTTAAGTGACCCCCAGTAGTTGTATATTGTAATTACTGGGGGTTTTTTATATTTGAATTGCCGCCAATTAAAGCTGCTTGGTATTAGCGCAAAATAGTAATAGTATATTGAGTTAAATTACGGTGTTTTACGAAAAGGGAAAATGTAATGGAACAAAATCAAGAGATTAAAGTCGTCAATAAAGATGACCGCACCTGGGCAATGCTATGTCATTTAAGTGCATTAGCGGGGTTTATTGTGCCATTCGGCTCGGTGCTAGGTCCCCTTATTATCTGGCTAATTAAAAAAGATGAAATGCCTATAGTTGATATACACGGTAAAAAAGCGCTTAACTTTCAAATTACTATGGCTATAGCTTACTTTGTATGTTTTTTACTAATTTTTGCAGCTGTTGGTTTACTACTGTTACCTATGGTCGCTATTTTTTCATTTGTGATGGTGGTTATCGCAAGCGTGAAAGCCAACGATGGTAAAGAGTTTAATTACCCCCTTAGCTTAAATTTAATAAAATAAGCGTTTTGATTTAAGTTAAAAAGTCGTTCAAACCCAGCTTAATTGCTGGGTTTAGTTTTTAGTCATAAGGGAAAAATGCTCTATATAACATTATTTTTTACAGCATTTATATCGGCTACGTTATTACCCAGCTCGTCTGAAGTATTGATGGGTGGGATGATAATGCAAGGTAATACTAACTTATGGCTAATTTGGTTTGCAGCAACCTTAGGCAATGTATTAGGCAGTTGTGTTAATTATTGGCTTGGAACACAAGCATTACGCTTTAAAGATAAAAAATGGTTTCCAGTTTCTGAAAAAGGGCTCAAAAAAGCGCAAAAGCAGTTTAATAAATATGGGATATATAGCTTACTGTTTGCGTGGTTACCTATTGTTGGCGATCCACTAACTGTTATTGGCGGCGTGTTTAAAGTGCGCTTTAGTATGTTTTTAGTGCTAGTAACACTCGGCAAAGGGCTACGTTATTTAGCTGTAATAGCCCTTGCCGTTGGATTATTTGTGCCAGTCCAGAGTTAGCGACACAGAGTCTGCAAAGCGCAGCGCATGAGGTTTATCCACTCGGGCTTTGGCGTAATTTACACTTGGGTGCGAGTGGCAAACAGCAAGAATTTCAGCAACTAATTTTTCTAACAATAAAAAGTGACCCTGTTCAACTAAGGTAATTACTTCTTTAGTAATTACCTTGTAGTTAAGTGCTTGTTCTACTTCATCAGTTTCACAAGCTTGATCAGCCGGATAATGAATTTCTAAATTAATGACTACATCTTGTTTTTTTTCACGTTCATCTGGATTAAAGCCAATAAACGTGCGTAGCCGTAAGTTAGTTACATTAATTATTGCGTTTGCCATAGATTATCCTTTGATCAGCTGTAAAAACTCATTACGTGTTTTCGGATCGGCTCTAAAGTTACCAAGCATAACCGAGGTACGCATACTTGAATTTTGTTTTTCTACGCCACGCATCATCATACACATGTGTTTTGCTTCAACAATTACACCTACACCTTTTGCACCGGTTACTTCCTCGACCGCTTTAGCAATCTGATGGGTAAGTTGCTCTTGAATTTGAAAACGCCGAGAGAACATATCCACAATACGTGCAAACTTAGACAAACCTAATACTTTGCCATCAGGAATATAAGCGATATGACAGCGGCCAATAAATGGTAATAAATGATGCTCACACATAGAGTAAAGCTCTATGTCTTGTATTAATACCATATCGTCAGCATCTGAGGTAAATACTGCATTATTAGTGATTTCGTTAAGCGTTTGGCGGTAACCTTGAGTTAGGTACTCCATCGCTTTTGCAGCGCGTTTTGGAGTATCGAGCAACCCTTCACGTTCTGCATCTTCACCGACTGCGGTTATAATTTTTTGATAGCTTTCTTTTAATTCGTTATGCATAAGTTTCTCGTTTATTTAGATGGCTTACTTAAGATGGCGACCACCATCAACAGGTAAAGCACGGCCTGTGATGTAATGGCTGTTCAGTAGTAGGTCGATACTATTGATAATTTCTTGGCATCCAGGTTCGATACCCATTAATGATTTTTTTAAAGTTTTAGCGCGATACTGCTCATCATCATGTTGATTAAAAATAATTAATGATGGTGCGACTGAATTCACTTTAATATTCGGTGCATATTTAGCACTAAATGATTTGGTTAAATTATCCAAGGCGGCTTTGCTGGCCGCATAGGCTAAGTGTTTTGGGCTGCCAGTTTCCACTACGTAATCAGTTAGATGAATAATGTCAGCGGGCTTAGCGTGAGACGCCTGATAATTTAATAGTAAATCTGCACAGCGTAAGTTTACCAAGTACGGTGTTTTTGCATGAATGCGCATCATATTGTCAAACAGCTGCTCAAACTGAGGGTTGTTAGCTTCACAGTCCCAGCTTGATGCATTATGAATTATCGCGCTTAGTGAGTCAGTCTGTGCTTTAAGTAATGTAATAAAAGTATTAATACCCTCATCAGAACTAAAGTCAGCATAAAGACAGATCGCCCCTTGTTGTTCTAGCAAATCTACCGCTTTATGGCGGGTACGATAAGTAATAATGACCGCTTGCCCTTGGGCTATAAAATGCTGTGCAAGCGCAAGTCCAATACGTTGTCCTGCGCCAGTAATCAAAATAGGGGGGGTCATAAAATATAAAACTCTCTGTTGGCAAGCGTTAAGGTTAACCGTTAAAATTTAAGCCACTTATTTTCACGCCATTTTTACGTAAAATATAAGCGGCTCGATCAGTTAAATCACACTTATAATATTGATTTAAAAAGCATCGTATATTGTTGGAATAGGCTGGCGCTTATGTTGCGTGCGTTGGTAAATTGCAATCAGTGTTTGCTCCACATGCTCAGAGACTGGTTTACCTTCTAAAAAGTCATCAATTTCTTCATAGCTTAAGCCTAGTGCTTCCTCGTCAGTTAAACCTGGTCTATCACTTTCTAAATCGGCAGTAGGTGCTTTTTCAACTAACAAAGCAGGTGCACCTAATGCTGTTGCCAATGCTCTAACCTGACGTTTAGATAGACCAAACAAAGGTGCTAAATCGCAGGCGCCATCGCCAAACTTAGTATAAAAACCAGTAATGTTTTCGGCGCTATGGTCGGTACCTACAACGAGCCCTTGGCAAAACCCAGCAATTTCATATTGTGCAATCATGCGTTGGCGTGCTTTCACATTGCCTTTAATAAAGTCTATTTTTTCTTGTGTTGGCAATGGCTGATTATTGCCAGCTAAAGTTGCCATCGTTTGCTCGTGCAGTGCGTCGGTTGCAGGCTGAATATTGACTGTCATACGGGTGCTGGGTTTAATAAAATCAACCGCCATTTGTGCTTCGCTTTCATCTGCTTGCACTCCATACGGTAAGCGCACAGCAATAAATTGATACTGTGTATCTTGGTGTTCTTGATTAAGCTCATTAATAGCAAGTTGGCATAATCGGCCACAGGTTGATGAGTCTACACCGCCACTAATACCTAGTACCAGTGAAGTTGAGTATGCGGCTTTTAAACGTGCTTTAATAAAATTTACTCGGCGTTTAATTTCAGCGTTAACATCAATACTAGGCTGAACTTTCATTTCAGCCATAATTTCGGCGCGCATGGCCCGCTCCTTAAAGTTAAAAAGTTTTAATGCTCAAAAAAGAATAGCTATTATGTGATTTCAAATTACACAATTAAAGCCCTATATACTCTTTTATTTGTTTAAGTTGAGCTTTTAGTTCGTTAATTTCAGCAAGTAGATCATTGAGCTCTTGATTTTTTAACTCGTCAGTAATGGTCTGTGTTGCTATTGGCTCATCGTTTTCTGCAGAAGGTGCTGTAAATAAGTGAATATAACGGCTATCACGCTTACCAGATTCGCGAGGTAGTTTTTTTACATGGCTGTTTTCAATCAATTGTTCAAGCGATATTTCAACGTCGTCAATACTGGTAAAGTCAGCTAATCGAGCGCAACGGGTTTTTAATTCACCGGGTGTTTGAGCTCCCCGCAATAATAATAAACATATAATGGCGCGTTGTTGTGCGTTAAATTGTAAGTGGCTAAATTGTGTATTACAAAAGCGATGGTCGTATTTAGATACACGCCCACTGAGACCTTCATCTTCTGTTACCAAGCGTAAGTCGATTAATTCTGCAATGGTAGCCTGAACTTGCTGTTGGCTTAATTCGAGCACAGGAGCGCGATTTGATTTTTGATTACAGGCATTCGTTAAGGCATTTAATGATAGTGGGTAATGTTCAGGCGTTGTTGTTTGCTTTTCCAATAAACAGCCAATAACTCTTTGTTGTTCAACTGATAACTGCATAATATCCCTTACTTCATCGATTCTATTTTAAGCTTACACTGTTATTTAGCGCTAAGCCATTGTTGCAATTTAGCATGCATAGCAGGGCCATCGAGAGGTTTACTTAAATAGTCGTTCATACCGGCATTTAAACATTTGTCTTTATCTCCGCGCATTGCATTAGCCGTTAGTGCAATAATGGGGATGGTTTGATTCTCTAGACCCGCGAGGCCCTCTCTAATAGCCATGGTAGCTTGGTATCCATCCATAATAGGCATTTGGCAATCCATTAGAATAAGTTGATAAGTGTTTGCGTTTGCTTGGTTTAATTTCGTTAGTGCATCCTCGCCATCCTCTGCAATATCAAAAGTGAGCTCGGCTTGTTTTAATAATGCACAGGCAACTACTTGATTTACTTTGTTATCCTCTACTAACAACACATGGCCTTTCGCTTTTTTAGGTGTATTAATCGCTGGAGGGAGCGCTAACTCTTTGGGCTGTGCTGCCAATGTTACTTTTACCAGCGTGTCATACAAACCAATAGCGGTGAGTGGTTTAAAAATTAAGGCTGCTTCATTGTTTCCATAAAATAAATTGCTTTTTGAATAGCTCATTGGAGCCATAATCAGAATATGACTGTTCACTAAAAAATGTTTCAACTTTTCAGCCAAGGGGTGTGCTACAGGCTCCAAAAAGCTTGTATCAATAATTGCCACATCCGGCGGTGTTTGTTGATTATTAGTTATATAAGTTTCAACTTCTTTATAATCACACACTGCACTGACATCTGCGCCCCATAGCGTTAATTGCTTTTCGATGATGGTGGCATTCATCTCGCTATTATCAACAATGAGTATTCGCTTTGCTTGTATATGTTGGCAATCTAAATCAAATGCTTGGTCTATCACTGAGGTAATGTTGACTGAAAAAGTAAAGGTGCTGCCTTCATTAGGTAGGCTATATACACTTACTTCGCCTCCCATGAGTTCGCACAGCTGCTTAACTATTGCCAAGCCTAAACCGGTGCCGCCATATTGGCGGGTTGTTGATGCATCAGCTTGAGTAAAAGAATCAAATAACTGTTTTTGCTTCTCTAAACTAATACCAATGCCGGTATCAATAATCGCACATTCTAAAGTCGTATTGTCGATAGTTTTTTCTATGGTAGCGGTTACCAGTACTTGTCCGTTTTGGGTGAACTTTACGGCATTGGCAATCAAGTTATTTAAAATTTGTCGCAACCTATTTGGGTCGGACACAATCTCACTGGTGCTTACATGCGTAGTATCTAAAATTAATTGGGTGTTGTTGCTTTCGGACTTGAGCGCAAACGACTCAACAATTTCTCCCAGTAACTGTGGTAAATTAAATTGAATGTTTTCTATGTCTAACTTACCAGCTTCTATTTTAGAAAAGTCTAAAATATCATTAATAATTCCCAATAAAGATTCTGCTGACGACTGGGCAAGTTTAATATGATGACGTTGTTGCTGATCAAGTGAGGTCGCCTGAATAATATTAAGCATACCTAACACCCCATTCATCGGAGTGCGAATTTCATGACTCATGCTGGCTAAAAACTCACTTTTAGCGATCACCGCTTGTTCAGCGGCTTCTTTTGCCATTACTAGTTCTGCTTCCGTTTCTATGCGCTGTTCACTAGAGTAAAGGCTTCCTATTAGTGCGCTGATTGCAATTAAAAAACCTTCTTCGTTTTGCGTCCATGCTCTAACGCTTGCTTGTTCTGCGCATACAACACCAATTGAGCCGCTGCCTGCGGGGATCATAACACATAGCATTGCTTTTATAGATGATGGCTCGAGGTAGCTTTTTGCTATGGGGGCGAGGCAAGCTTGTTGTTGAGCATTCTGGGCACTAAAAACAGCTTTTTTTTCTAGGGTGGTAAAAAAATCAGGAATGTCTTGCTGGCGCCAAGGGGTATTATTATCACTGTTATTTTGGCTATAGCTTGCAATAGGACTCAGCTGAGTTTTATGCTTATCAAACAAGCGAATGCTTACTGTATTCACTTTAAGTGCACGACACACCGCACGAGTAATTAGCTCTTTAGATTCGCTTAATTTACCATTTAATATGTGGTCGCTAATTGTTAGCGACGCTAAAGTTTCGTTAAAGCGGGCTATTTTTTGATCTTCTATTGCTACCTTTTTACGGGCATCAATATTTTGTAATGAGCCGAATATTCTGATGCAGCGTCCATTTTTATGCTCTGCTTCACCATGTATGAGTGCCCAAATTACTTCGCCTTTGGCATTAATAACTTCAAGTTCAGCCTCGTAACTTTCACCGTATTTAACCGCTTTAGTGATCAGTTCAGCCGCCTTATCTCTGCTTTTTCCCTCTTTAAAGTAATATAAATCGGATGACCATTTAGGTTGCTCATCTAAAGGGTATTCAAATATCTTTTTGGTCATGTCTGACCAAAACACCTGTTTTTTTTCTAAATTAAATGACCATGCACCCACTTGCGCTAGGTTACTCATTACCTCGAGCATTTTTTCGTTTTCGTGTTCTCTATTGAGCATTTTTAAAAACAATAAAAATGCAAAAATAAGTAAACTCAAAATAACGATGATAACGATACGTAATGGCCAGATAGACGATGATGCCGGTTGCCAGCCGGTTTTTGGCACCACATAGAGCTGCCAAGCTCCGCCTTGGAAGTTTAGGCTAAACTCAAGCGGATTTTGGCTGGTAATTGTTGGGTCGCCAAAGAAAAACTCACCTTGTTTACCTAGCCCGTTGCGTCCTTGAATAGCAACAGTGTATTTTTTTTGTAATTCAAAAACCCCTGCGTTGCTATAGACTTTCTCTATATCGAGCACTACAGAAAGCAGCCCCCAAAAAGACTGGTCTTCAGGCAAATACACTGGCACTCGTGCAATCAAAGCCTCACTGCCTTGAACTAACATGAGCGGCCCAGCCATTACAATGGTATTAGTGTCGCGTGCTTTAATAGCATCATCGCGTTGCGCTTTATTTTCTAAGAAATTGAGTCCAATGGCTTTTTCATTCCCTTTAAGCGGGTAGGTCATTGTGATGACCATGTTAGGTGCAGCACCAATATTACGTAGTTCGTTAGAGGTGTTAAACAGCGGAGCGGCAATTTTCCCAAAGCGTGTTTGGCTTAAATTGGGCTCGGCAGCAACGGCCACAGCCAAGCCACGTATTAATTGAATATTTGATACCAAAATAGCTTCAAGCTGGGCTCTGTAGGTACTTACTTGAGAAAGGACTTGTAAACGGTAAGCATCTTTTGCCCGATTATAATTAAGCCGCTCAAGCACTAAGCTAGTTATTACAAGTAAACTGATTGCAAATAAAAAGGTAAGCTTAAAATTATAAATGGATGTGCGTTTACTTTTGCGCTGTTGCCACATAGGGTGTAATTAAATTGTTAATATAGAAAGCTTAACTATAGCTAACTAACACTAGAAACAAAAATGGCGCAGTTAAATATGCGCCATTTTCTTTTTAACTATGTACACGTTTAGATATTATGAATCACTAACTTCGCGTGCCCAATGATGCTGTTTCGCAACATGTAACTTGCGGTAGCCATCCAATAATGCGGCGTGCTTTTTAAAGCCTTCAAGCGATAAGCCTGGGAAAGTTAAGCCGTTAAAGCGTGTGCGACCTTCTGCAATCTCAATTGCAAGGGTGACATTATTAGCGCCAAACATCAGTCCTAAGGCGTCTTGGTAACTCGCATATTCACGTTCGTAATCGTATTTAATTTCTAAAATAGCTTTTAAACAACGGAAATGACGCATCGCGTCTTCATTAACTTGGCCGGTATGTAAAATCCAGTCAACCCAATCAATCGCTTCTTCGCTACCTGCGGCTAAGCATAAGTGTGCTTTCAGTTCACCAATACGTAGAGTATGCCAAGGCGTATCGGCATCGGTTGCTAAGCCAATGAATTCAGCAGCGCGAATAATATCGCTGTGACCAGCTTCTTCGAGGTTATCGTAAATTTCCATCAGTTGCTCAGTATCATACTGATCAAGTGATAAGAAAGTTTCGCGGAATTTAGCCCCTTCGTTGTTATTACGCCAAATAAGCTCATCTACCGGATAAATATCAGACATACCAGGCACTAAAATACGACATGCATACACATTTAAGTGGGTGTAATCCATGATGTAGATATCATGGCCCATGCTGTGAATTAAATCAGTACAGAAGTTATATTCTTGCTCAGTTGAACCACTAAAGTCCCAATGTACAAATTCAAAGTCTGCTTCAGAACGGAAAAAGTCATGAGAAATTAAACCGCTTGAATCAATAAAGTGCAGTTCGATGTTTTCAGGTGTGGCTACTTCGTCGTTGTCAAAAGTGGCAGGTTGAAATACGTCTAGTTGATCTAGACGACGACCTTGCAGTAATTCGGTAACGGTTCGCTCTAACGCCACTTCAAATGAAGGATGAGCACCAAAAGAGGCAAACACAGAGCCATCCACTGGGTTGATTAGCGTAACACTCATTACAGGGTATTTACCGCCAAGTGAGGCATCTGCAATACGTAAATGGAAGCCATGGCTACGCAATTCTTCACAGGCTTCATGAATTTTAGGGTATTGTTTTACCACATCTTCAGGCACGATCGGTAAGCTAATACCTTCAGCAATAATGCGATTTTTAATGGCGCGTTCAAATACCTCAGATAACCCCTGTACACGGGCTTCAAATTTAGTATTACCAGCACTCATACCGTTGGATACAAAAATATTACCAATCACGTTCACCGGAATATAAATATCTTTACCGTCGCGCTGGCGGGTATAAGGCACAGTACAAATACCACGCTCAAAATTACCAGAATTAAAGTCATAAAGATGTGAGGCAGTTAATTCACGCTCAGGATCGAAGTAATCCCATAAGCTTTCATCCATAATCCCTTGTGGTACTTCATCTTCTGCTACTTTAAACCACTTTTCGTTCGGGTAATGAGTAAAGTCACCATTGGCAAATTCTTCACCTAAGTAAAAATCAGCAAAAAAGTAGTTACAGCTTAAACGCTCAAAATATTCACCTAGCGCAGAAGCGATAGAGGCTTTATCAGTAGCACCTTTACCGTTAGTAAACATCACACCACAGTCGCTATCTTTTATATGAACTGAATAACAGTTTGCTACAGGGTTAAGCCATAGCGCTTCTTCAATATTAATATTTAGCGCTTTTAGCTTGTTTTGCATGGTAGAGATAGACGATTCTAAATCGCGGTCTTTACCTTTAATAAATGTTTTTTCAGTCATTTTGATCTCAACTAGGTCTGCACAATACATGAACTGTGTATTATCGTGGATTTTGATGTTTATTTCACCCTTTACCCGCTTTTCGTAGCGTTTTTAATAGAACGATTATGAATATATGCTAATAATAGTTTATTGAAAAAGTTGAAGGGTATGTTTATGTTTAAAGTAATCAAACGGTTGCTATTAATTGTTGTGATTTTAGCGCTTGGGGGGACTGCTATTGTATACGGCGTGTTGACCTTAAGTTTACCTACCCTTGATGGTAAAGGCCGAAGCGATGCGGTGACACAGCCTGTTAAAGTTGCTCGAGATACGCTTGGCCAAGCTGTTATTACTGCAGCAACTCGCCACGATGCTGCCTATGGCTTAGGTTATGCTCACGGGCAAGATCGCTTTTTTCAAATGGATTTACTTAGACGTAATGCCGCAGGTGAGCTCAGTGAGCTATTTGGTAAAGCCGCGCTTGCTCTTGATAAAAAAATGCGCTTTCATCAATTACGCAAACGCAGCCAAGCGATTTTAAAAACTCTCCCTGAAGCCGATAAGCAACTACTAAAAAGCTATGCACAAGGGGTAAACGAAGGACTTGCGCAAGTAGGGTACCCAAGTTTTGAATACCTACTTACAGGAGCTGAGCAACAACCATGGCAAAGCGAAGATAGTCTGTTAGTTATTTTTAGCATGTATTTAGATTTACAAACCGCTACCTTTAAGCGCGACCAAGCTTTAATTCAAATACAGCAGCAATACGGTGCAAAAATGGTTGAATTTTTAACCCAACCAAGCCAATACCAAGCAGCATTAGATGGCAGTGTTTTAACACCTTATTCTCAAACTATACCTCAGTTACCAACGCAGCCATTAGCGGCGATTAAAAGCATTACTGCTAATTTAGAAGTAGGCAGTAATAACTGGGCAGTGACCGCAGATTTAACTAATACTCAAGCTGCGATGCTTTCAGATGATATGCACTTATCAATGGCGGTGCCGGTTATTTGGTATCGAGCGCAGCTTAATTACACTCATCATAATCAAGCTTATCAGGTAACCGGTGTTTCGTTACCAGGAGCGCCAGCCATTGTGGTTGGCAGTAATAATAAAATTGCATGGGGATTTACTAATGGCTATATAGATACAGCCGACTGGATTGCATTAACTGATAGCAGTAAAACATGGCAAGTAAATGAAGTGATTGCCTTGGATAATGGCAGCGTAGAAACCTATCCATTAACGCTAAGTGAGTATGGCCCTGTTAAATACATTAACAATCAGCCTTATGCCTTAAGTTGGGCTGCGCATCAGCCGTATGCCGTTGATATGCAATTGTTACAGCTTGAGCAGGCTGAAACAGTGGATGATGCCCTTAATATTGCAAGTAGCGTGGGTATTCCGGTACAAAACTTAATGGTGGTAGATAGTCAAGGCAGTGCAGCTTGGAAACACATGGGCGGTATTCCTGCACGAACAGTACCCAGTGAGTTAGCCATTAATGAAAATGAATATGCAGCAACTTGGCAGCAAAATGAAGTTATCCGCCCGTTTGTTAAAAACCCTGAGAGTGGGCGCTTATGGACAGGGAATTCGCGAGTGGTCTCTGCTGAGGATAATGCACGTTTTGGTAATGGCGGCTATGCCCTAGGTGCTCGTGCGACGCAAATACGCGATCGGTTGTTTGAAAAACAGCAGTTTAACGAAGGCGACTTTTACCAATTACAGTTAGACAATCAAGCGCGTTTTTTAACTCCTTGGCATAGCTTATTACTTGAGCAGTTAAAACAGCAGCCAGAACACAATGCAGATTATATCAATGCACTGGATAACTGGCAGCAATGCGCCTGCTCAACCTCCGTTGGTTATACTTTAGTTAAGACGTATCGTGATGAACTAATAAATATTTTATTTAGTAGTATTGAAGCCAGTCTCAATCAGCAGGATGGTACATTAAGTTATGTAAAACGCGATTTAGAGCCCGCTGTTTGGCAGTTAATAAAAGCGCAGCCAGCAAGTTGGGTTAACCCGCAATTTACGAATTGGGAGCAGCAATTACAGGCAGCTTTTGAGCAAACTCTCGCGCAGTTAACAGCAAAGTTTGGTAATAACATGCAAAACTGGCAATGGGGTAAAGTAAACGAATTAGCGATTGAACACCCATTTGCTAAACAAATACCTCTATTGAGTAAGCTACTAAATATGCCTACCGCTCCAGGGTTTGGTGATAGCTATATGCCTGCCGTACAAAAAACCAGTTTTGGCGCATCGCAGCGATTTATTGCCCAACCTGGACATTTAGAAAGTGCCATTTTAACAGTGCCTGGAGGGCAATCAGGGCACCCGCTTTCTGAGTTTTATCGAGCCGGTTTTGATGAATATGTAGAAGGAAAGCACACCCCATTGTTACCGCAAACATTCATGCATCAAATTGAAATAGTGCCTATCAACGACTAGCTTTGGATGCAGAGTGAGCTAAATAAGTTGCTATCACGTTTTATAACCATGATTATTAATTATAGGGTTACAACAATGAAAAAATTACTACCGGCATTAATAACGACTTTACTACTAAGCAACTACGCGGCGGCGGATGACAACCCAGTTACAGCTAAGCAACTGAGCGAGCATGTGTACGTTCTATACGGACAAGGTGGCAACATTGCAGCCAGCGTAGGGGATGATGGCATATATATCATTGATGATCAGTTTGCCAAACTCTCGGACGATATTAAAAAAACCATTAGCGACTTAAAGCCAGGCAGTGCAGAGTTTGTAATTAACACTCATCATCATGGCGATCACACCGGTGGTAACGAAAACTTTGCTAAAGCCGGAGCCCATGTTATTGCCCACAATAATGTACATAAACGCCTAAAAGAAAAACATGGCGAAGGGTCTGATTACCTACCACGAATTAGTTTTGGTGATGATTTAACACTGCACTTTAATAATGAGCAAGCGCATGTTGTGCATTATCAACATGCCCATACAGATGGCGATGCGGTGATTTTTTTCAATAATGATAATATTGTGCACATGGGCGATATTTACTTTAACTTTGGCAGCCTACCGTTTGTTGATGTAGACAGTGGGGGTAGCGTTGATGGTGTTTTAGCGGCGATTGATGATGTGATTAATCAGATTGATGATAAAACCCAAGTTATTCCTGGTCATGGCCCGCTAAGTGACCGTTCAGGACTGATCACGTATCGTAAGCTGGTGCAAAAAGCGAAAGATGTTATGCTAAAAGCAATGCAAAATGACGCTAGTTTAGAGCAGGTACTTAAAGCAGATCCATTGTCAGAACTTGGCCTTGAATATGCTAATTGGTTACCTAAAGAGCGGGTAACCACACTTTTTTATCGCAGTTTAAAGTAGCGCAAAGCGCGAATAAAAACGCATAAACCTAATAAAGCTGAGCATGTGTTCAGCTTTTTTGATTCTTACATGCCCCAAGGAGTTGCGTATGTCGGCAGAAAAAACCCATCTTGAAATTTGTAACTTAACCCGAGAACAATACCCACAAATTAAAACCTTGATGGACGAAGCTTACCCCGACCTAGGCGGAGCATGGCCAAGCCATACTATTTTTAGACTCATCGATCAGTTCCCTGAAGGGCAAATCGGTATTGTGGATGACGGCGTGCTGGTGGGTTTAGCGCTGAGTGTACAGGTAGATTATGCGCGTTTTTCAAACCCGCATACCTATGAAGATATTGCCGATGGCCACGACCGAGTATTTAGCGACACCACAGGGGATGCTTTATACGGTTTGGATGTTGCTATTAGTGAACAATACCGTGGCATGCGTTTAGGACGCCGTTTATATGATGCGCGAAAAGAATTGTGCCGTCAGTATAATTTACGCGCTATTTTAGCGGGTGGCCGTATTCCGCGTTATTACAATCACAGCAGTGAAATGACCCCGATGGAATACATTGCTAAGGTCGATCAAAAAGAGCTGTATGACCCCATACTCAGTTTTCAATTAGCCAATGACTTTCAGGTTAAACGATTATTAAAAAAATACTTACCTGAAGATCAGGAGTCGGTCGGTTATGCCACATTACTTGAGTGGAATAACATTATGTATGAGCCAACCGACACCGTTATTGAGTCAACTAAATCAATCGTGCGCGTAGGAGCTGTGCAATGGCAAATGCGCTGTGTTGAATCGGTTGAAGAAATGCTTAAGCAAGTTGAATACTTTGTTGATACGGTATCTGATTACAAAAGCGATTTCATTTTATTCCCTGAGTTTTTTAATGCGCCACTGATGGGATTAACCGAGCAAAGTAATCAAACCGAGGCAATTCGGTATTTAGCCGAATACACAGAGACCTTTAAAAACGCCATGTCGCGTATGGCGATAGAATACAACGCCAACATTATTACTGGCTCAATGCCGCTTGCCGAAGACGATAAAATATATAACGTTAGTTATTTATGTCATCGCAGCGGTAAAATAGACGAGCAACGTAAAATTCATATTACCCCGCATGAACAAAATGACTGGGTGATCCAAGGCGGTGATAAAATTGCTGTATTCGATACAGATGCAGGCCGTGTAGGTATTCAAATTTGTTATGATGTCGAATTTCCTGAGTTGTCACGTATTTTGGCCACCCAAGGTTTGGATATTTTATTTGTGCCATTTTGGACTGACACTAAAAATAGTTACTTGCGTGTACGCCATTGTGCCCAAGCACGTGCCATTGAAAACGAATGTTATGTGGTTATTGCAGGCTCTGTGGGTAACTTACCTGAAGTAGAAAGCTTAGATGTGCAGTTTTCACAGTCGGCGGTACTAACCCCATCGGACTTTTCATTTCCGCACGATGCCACACTAAATGAAGCCACCACCAATACAGAAATGTTATTATTTAGCGACTTAGATATGGATAAGTTAAAAATTCTTCACAGTGAAGGGACAGTGCGTAACTTAAAAGACCGTCGTCACGATTTGTATGAAGTGATATTGAAAAAGAGAGATATTTAATGGCGTGGATGTATTTAATTATTGCTGGGTTACTTGAGATTGGCTGGCCTATAGGGTTAAAAATTTCTCAAACCCCTGAAACTCGTTGGCAGGGCATCGCGATTGCCATTGCGTTTATGGTCGCGAGCGGCTTTATGTTGTGGTTGGCGCAAAAGCAAATATCTATGGGCACGTCGTACGCAGTATGGACGGGTATTGGTGCTGCTGGTACGTTTTTAGTGGGTATATTATTTTACGGTGATGCCGCCACGTTTGGTCGTATTGCTGGTGTGTTAATGATTATTTGTGGTGTCATCACCTTAAAAATTAGTCATTAATTGTTAGATTAAACAAGCGCAGGTTGATACCTGCGCTTTTTTAGCTGCTCGGCAGCATTACCAATATCGCAGCCACTGCAATCAATAATAGCCCAGCGCTATCTTGGCGTTTTAGCGGTTGTTTTAACCATAAAACAGCAATCAATATCGTAAAAAATACTTCTATCTGGCCGAGCGTTTTTACATAGGCAACATGTTGCAAGCTCATTGCGCTAAACCAACCTATTGATCCCAAGCAACTAAATATACTCACCGTACAAGTCATGCCCTTATGCTGAAACATAGTTTTAAATGTATCGCGTTCCTTTAAGGCAATATAAATACACAGCATCAGTGTTTGTAAACTAATAACAAGCAATAAAACCCATGCAGGCGCATACGGAAAAGCTATACCTGAGCTTAAACTGGCTTCTCTGATCCATGACGATGACAACGCAAACGAAGTGCCGCAGGCAAGTCCTGTTAATGCTGTTTTTAAGCTAAAGTGTTTCACATTGGCGATACCACTTAATAGCAATACCGCAATTGCACCAATAAACACGCCAAACCAACCAAGTAATGAAAGCGTTGAGCCAAAAAACAGTAACCCGAGTATGGCCGCCATAAGCGCTTCACTTTTAGCTAGGCCGGCGCCTACAGCAAAATTATTCATTTTAAATAATTTAACCATGAGTCCCGTGGCAATAATTTGCACTATGCTGGCACCAATAATGTAGCTAATAAATAAAGGGTTGAATGAAGGAAAGGGAGCATCTTGGTAATAATAAAGCGCATATAAATACAGCCCAGCAATAGGGCTTGCCACAATAAAGCGGGCTAATGTAACGCC
Source organism: Pseudoalteromonas sp. S1608 (assembly GCF_005887265.1). Taxonomy (GTDB): domain Bacteria; phylum Pseudomonadota; class Gammaproteobacteria; order Enterobacterales; family Alteromonadaceae; genus Pseudoalteromonas; species Pseudoalteromonas undina. The sequence goes on along the minus strand of NZ_PNDK01000039.1, from coordinate 38,545 downwards.
AGCAATGCTCACATGAGTGCTTAATTTACTTTGCAGAGCATTGCGCCATGACTGCATAAATGCAGCAAAAATAGTCAGTAAAATCCAAATCATCTTAAACAACATACAATAAACGGAGGAGTAATTTAGCAGTACTGTGACATGAAAGCGACCATCAAAAAGGCATAATGAATATTCATCACCTGCGACAATTTGCCACAGTGACGCACTGCTTAAATCGGCTATAGTGTCTGGGATGTTACTGCTAGCCGCCAGAGCTCAGGTTATTCATATTTGGCGGCTTTTTTCTTTTTGCTGTGTTATTTTGAGTTATAAATAATAACTTGAGAATGATAATGACGACTTTATTGGTTTGCGCCTTAATTGCAGTGATCATGCCTTATGTTGCAAGGATCCCAGCTATTATAGAAATGAATAAGCTCGGTGGTTACGATAATAAACATCCGCGCCAGCAACAAACGCAACTTACAGGGCTCGGAGCAAGGGCGTTGGCCGCACATCAAAATTGTTTTGAGTCGCTAGCGGTATTTGCCGTTGCTTTGGCTGTGGTGTTAGGCACCAATAATGTTAATGCCGTAACCGAAACTTTAGCGATGACGCATATTGTAGCGCGTATTTTATTTTGTGTTTTTTATTACTTAAACCTCGATATTATTCGATCGTTCACTTGGCTGGTGGGAATAGGGACCGCTATTGGCATGATCGCCGTCAGTTTATAACGAGAATAAGCAAAAACCACAAAGCAAGCAGCCTAAAAGGGTGCTTGCTTTATAGTCTTAAACACTTATTCCCATTAATGCGATATGTTAACTCGCTCTATTAAATCACTTTTTGTAACTGTACTGTTGAGTGCAAAATCAAGTTGTATTAGTACGTTCTGTTGTCCCATTGATGAAGGCGTATATTGCCATTGCATCAGTGCTCTTTTTGCTTCTTTGTTAAAGACTGCTTCTGGTTCAGCTTTTACAACAGTAATGTTAGCTGTTTTTCCTGCTGGGGTTATGTCGTATTTTAATACCACTGAACCGCTAATGCCTTGTTCCGCCGCTTGTTTTGGGTAAAGCGGTTCGATTCGCATTACGGGAGCGATAGATGTTTCTTTTTTAGCTGATGCTTCAGGTTGCTTTGCTACAGCTAAGCCACTGAGCAAGCTTGCTGCTATAAGTAACACGCTTCCTTTTGCTAGGCGCGAATGTGCGCCATTATGTTTGATATTAGTAAGTCGTTGTAACATGGTTTTTTTATCTCCGTAGTGTGAATAAGCCATCAGACCCGCTGGTGCATTGGCAGCGCAGTTTACTAAGGCTTTGCTGTATAAAATCTGTTGCTGTGTGGTTTTATTACTTAGTACCCGTTCATCACAAGTTAGCTCTTGTAAGCGCCTACAGCTTGCGTATGCCATCCAAGCTAAAGGGTTAAACCACATTAAAATTGTAGCCAGTAATAGCAGCGCATTTGTTAGGTTATCTTTGCGTTTTATATGCACATTTTCGTGCTCTAAAATAAGCGCCAATGTAGCTTTATCAAACAGAGTATTGTAGTTGTGTGGTAAAACTAGCTTGCTATTTAGTACCCCAATTACCATAGGTGTTGCAACTTGATGGCTAGTAAAGGTTTTTACCCCTGAGCTTATTTCTGCTTGTAAATTTGTTACTTCACAAAGCTGTAGGTTGCTTACAAATCGGCGGTGAATAATCCAAGTGGCGAATAAAAGCAGCGCCGTAATAACTACATAAAATAGCGCCCAGTTAATACTAATAGTGCTTATTAATGGTTGATTAGGAGTAATGATATAATGACTAATAGGACTGTTTTGTAATGGCCTAATTGCATTGGGTAAATTAGCGATAAGCAGCGAGGCTGGTATTAACCACACTAATTTATAAATAAGCTGCGAACCAATTGCTTTTAAGCCAAAGCGCTCAAGTAAAACAAATCCTGCAAACAACAGACTCAATAATAGCTGTTGCTCTATTAGCCAATTAAAGCTTGTTTGAATAACCATGAGAATCCCTTACTTTTGGTTTTTTTCCCAGTCATCTATGACTTTTTTAAGCTCGTTTATATCTTGTTGAGAGAGTTTTTCTGATTTTGCAAAACCACTTACCAACGGAGCTATGCGGCCACTAAATAAACGCTCAATAAAGTTCTGGCTTTCTTTTTGGGTGTAATCAGCACGATTTATACAGGGGGTGTAAATATATTGGCGGCCTTCTTTTTCGAAGCTAAGCGCTCCTTTTTTAACTAATCGACCTAGTAAGGTTTTAATGGTTTTTTCGTGCCATTGTTTATCATCACTCAAGCGCTCAATAATTTGGCTGGCATTAGCGGGGTAGCTAATCCATAGCGCATCGAGTACTTCAAATTCTGCTTTTGATAATTCGATCATTTTATTGCCTACAAGTGTAATCTTTAATTTAAAACTACACTTGTAATCTATTTTTGCAAGTTTATTTTATATTTTTTAATCGCATTAAAGTGAGGGGGTAGCGTGAGCTTGTTAGCCTAAAATGTCGCTTTTATTAATTTTTATAAACTGGTTTTCAGGTAAATTTAAATAATCTAACAGTAATTCACTTATTTGTACGCGGTATAAATCAATCACTTTGTAACCACAGTAATGCGCCATTTTACGAATTTGTCGATTAAGTCCTTGTTTTAAAATAATACTAAACTGATTGTCAGTGATTTTAGTCACCTCACACGGCAAGGTCATTTGCTTGTCGACAGGGACGCCTGCAGCCATTTTTTCGTAAAAATCCGCATCTAAAGCTTTATTGACGGTTACTAAATAGCGCTTAGGCTGATGAAAGTCAGGGTGGATCAACTGATTACAAAAATCTCCATCATTGGTTAAAATAAGCAATCCGCGTGAGTCTTTATCAAGGCGACCAATAGGGTACACCCGTGTAAGTTGCGGCAAATGATGAATAAGGCTGCTTGGGTCGTGCTGATTGAGTTTACAATCAATTCCTACAGGTTTGTGATAAGCAAAGTAGACTAAATCGGCAGGGCCTTTAATGGCTTGACCATTAACAATGACACTGTCGTTTTCGTCCACATGATCAATATGATTTGCGGGGCGATTATTAACCATGACCACACCTTCATCAATCAAACGCGAGGCCTGCTTGCGTGAGCAAACACCGGCATGCGCTATGTACTTTGCGAGTCGAATTTTTGTATCCATGATAGCGCGTAATTAAAAAAATCTGATCGCGATTATAGCAAAGCTGCGTATTGATTACTTGGACAGTTAATTTAACAGTAGGTAGGTTAATATGGGTATTCAATTTTCAGAACTAAAAAAGCATCAGCCATTACAAAAAGTGGTGGTTCATTCACTGGAAATGGCCTTGTATCAAGTGTCTGTTGTCATTAATAATGTTGAATACTATGTACAAGAAAGCGATGGTGAATTTGTAAAGGCAGTCAGCCCATTACATATTCAAAAACGCTTTGAAGACATTGCCTACGTGCAAATGATGCTCAGGCATACCAGCGCTTATGATGAAATGTGTGGTCAACCGGAAAAAATTTCTAGCAATATGCTTGAAGTTCCCTTTGGACAAAATAACCTGTTTTAACATCAGGTATTTGCTAAAATAGGTCTATTTGGAATAGCCCAATGTACCTATTGCAGGCAGAAAATACTGAGCAATTAAACCAAGCACTGCGTGTTAATATACTTGAGTTTAATGCTCAACACTTCGACGCAGAGCGCCAAGCTCTCGGCTTTAAATATCTCGATAAACAGAATGAATTAGTTGCCGGTATAAGTGGTCATATATTTGGCAATTGGCTGCTAATAAGTTGGTTGTGGTGTGCTGAATCGGCACGAGGCAATGGCTTGGCTGATTCGTTATTAACATCACTTGAAAATGCAGCAATTGAAATGGGTGCCGTTCAGGCTCAGCTTGACACCTTAGACTTTCAAGCCAAGCCTTTCTATGAAAAGCGAGGTTATCAGGTTAAATATCAATTAAATAATTATCCGCTCAGCGGTACGCGCTACTTTATGGAAAAGCCGCTGGTAGCGGCTAAATAATGCTGATTTGAATATTACTCTTTTGTGGTTAAAGGCGTGCCATCAAAGCTAATGCCTAAAAACGGTGTTGCCTCTGGCGCTAACATAAACGTACGAATATTCATGTGATCATCGGCACTTGGGTTGTCTAGTACATCTTCACGGTAAAATTTACCAAAACAATCTAAGGTATTTTGTTTACTAAGACCGTTGAGCTTAGCAAATGCAAAAATTTTGCACGAACCGTTATTTTCACTCGCAGAGCTTAATAACCCATGGTTACTGAAGCTGCATGCTGTAAAAGTATAGTGCTCATCAATAACGGCCATAGTATCAGCAAAGCTAATACTTTTTGGCTCATCTGCGAGCGTTGTTAAATAATCTGTGAGCGTCATACGCTGTCCTTGTTATTATAATATGTCGTTAATTAACTAACTCTAACTTATATTATTAGTAAAACAAGCATAGGTTATATTAAATGGGTTAACGCATGAATGTTGGTTATTTCAATATCAGCCAACCCTTTGTAGGCATAAGTTTGTGCTTGATTATTCAGCCATACAGACTGACAGCCAGCGTTGTTAGCACCTTGCACATCGCTATCAAGGCTATCACCTATGTGCAAAATATCGCTGTTTTTGATACGTAAATGTGTTGCGGCTTGATCAAATAATGTTGTGTGTGGTTTAGCTTTACCATGCAAGCCTGCTTGTAACACCAGTTCAAACTTATCTTTTAAATTAAATCGATCAACCTCGACATTACCGTTAGTAATGGCAATCAATTTGTAGTGTTGACTTAGTTTATCAAGCAATATTAGTACGTCTTCACTCACCGTAATATTGCTTCGCTCATCAGCAAATGCATGATACGCCTTATTTGCATGATGCTCTATTTCATCACCTTTAAAACCTAATTCAGACAACACTAAGTGCAAGGTATGCTTACGCCATTGTGTGACGTCATCAATCAGTTCTGGCTGCTGTAGTGCCGCGAGTTTACGGCATTGTTGCCAAAACTCTGGTCCTTGTTTTTTATAGCCTGGTAGCGCATTTAAATAATCAATTTGCGCCTGAACGGCTGCGGTTATGATAGGGCGGTTATCGTACAAGGTGTCGTCTAAGTCAAAACTCAGCACAGAAAAAGGAGAAATTGCGCGATTAAATCGGATCATGGTTGCTGCTCTAATCGGTTCTTTTTTTAGCACGTGGGTGGGTGTTATCGTACACCTTAGCTAAGTGCTGAAAATCTAAATGAGTATAGACTTGGGTTGCAGATAAACTACTGTGGCCTAATAATTCTTGCACTGCTCGTAAATCCCCAGACGACTCTAAAATATGCGACGCAAATGAGTGGCGTAATTTATGCGGATGAACTTGCGAGCTAATACCTTGCTTTATCCCCCACTCTTGCATACGCAGACGAACTTGGCGTACAGAAATACGGCTTTTTTTGCTACTCAAAAATATTGCATGTTCATCTGAGCCCATAAATAGTGGGCGAACTGCTAGCCAATTGTTTAACGCCTCAAGTGCTTTAGAGCCAACCGGTATTAGGCGTTCTTTTGCGCCTTTGCCCCGCACTAATATTTCACCGCTACGAGTGTTTATATCTTGCATGTTAGCGCCAACTAACTCACTAATGCGTAAGCCTGATGAATACATCAGTTCCATCATCGCTTTATCACGAATGGCAAGTGGATCATCATCGGGTATTTCGAGTAAACGAGCCATTTGGTCAACATCAAGGTTTTTAGGTAAAGGCCGCGCAAATTTAGGGCCTTTTATGCCCTGTGCCGGATTATGGTAATGCGCTTGCTCAGTAATATTTTTTGCTTTTAAAAATTTATACAAACTACGTATGCAGCTTAATTTTAAGCTGATTGTTCTGCCACTTAATTGTTTTGCCCGCAGTGCCATACTGTAACGACGAATATGCTCACTTTGTACCGCAAACCAATTGTCGCACAGTTTATTAAAATACAAGGCGGCAAAACCTAATTGGCTGACATACTGATTAACGGTGTGCGCTGAATATTGACGTTCAAATTTTAAGTAATCACTAAATAATGTAATGGGTGTACGCCAGCTATCGCTTAAGTCGCTTATATTTGGCGCGTTATCGCTCATGCCAGTTCCAGTAACCGTATTTGCAATGAGCGCACAAAATCTAATACAAATAAGTTATCTTGTGAGGGCTCAAAGTGGTTTTCATCGTGGCTGCCAAAAGCCAAAATTGCGTAGGGGTTACTCGGCTCACCAATTAAATAAAGTGCGGTCGATTGGGTATCATTGTTGAAGAGTAAGTCGCGTTCTTGCTGATTTACACGGCCTAAATAATGATTACTATCTGACAGTCTATGCTTTACTAACTCTTCAAAGGCATTATCGTATCTAACGAGTTTGCATTCATTAATAGTCGGGCTCATACAAATAATATTGCGTAAGTTACTGGCCAGTGTATTAAAGTCGTAATTACTCCACAGCTGTCGGTGACATTGGCTAAATAAACGATAAACCAGTTCATTCTGGGTCGCATTTTTGCTCATGCTGTCTATTTGATTTTTTAGCTGTGTATTGTGCTCGCGTAATTGGCGCTGCTGAATATGCACTAATGAAGTAGCACCCTGTACTTGCTGTTGTAACTCAAGTTGCGCTAACAGCTTAGGTTGCTCAATTAAAAAATCAGGATGCTGTTGTAAGTAATCTATTACTTGCTGTTTAGTTAATTCACTCATAGTGCAACTTGCCCATCAAATACATGTTCAGCGGGACCTGTCATACGCACTGGATGGCCCTCGCCACTCCAGCGCACTTGTAAGCTACCGCCGGGTAAATCAACTTGTACTGTACTGGTGAGCTTATTTTGGATAAAACCAATCACCATGGCAGCACACGCGCCGGTACCGCAAGCAAGTGTTTCGCTTACACCACGCTCCCATACTCTGAGTTTAATGTGCTCTTGAGAGATAACCTGCATAAAGCCAATGTTCGCGCGTTGTGGAAAACGCTCATGGTTTTCAAGCAACGGGCCTAGGGTATCCACTTGGGCTGTTTCTATATCGTCTACTTCCATTACGCAATGAGGGTTACCCATAGATACGGCACCACTAAAAACGGTATGCTCTTCTGCGCGAATAATATAAGTCAGCTCACGTTTGGTTGCTTTGAGTGGAATTTTATTTGGCTCAAAATTAGGGTGACCCATATTAACGGTTACTTGACCGTCTTTTTCAATATACAGGGTGAGATTACCAGACTTAGTCGACACGCTGATTTTATGTTTATTGGTTAAGCCTTTCATGCGTACAAAGCGGGCAAAGCAGCGCGCACCGTTACCACATTGTTCTACTTCGTGGCCGTCAGCGTTAAAAATACGATAGTGAAAATCGAGATCGGGTGAGTAAGGGGCTTCAACCATCAGTAGTTGATCAAACCCAATGCCGAAATGGCGATCGGCCAGCTTTTTGATTTGATCACGGGATAAAAAAACGTTTTGTGTAATGTTATCAATCACAACAAAGTCGTTACCTAAGCCGTGCATTTTGGAAAAATTAACTAACATAGCGCTCTAATTCGGTTTTGCTCTGTGCTAATCATGCCACAGAGCAGCTAGTTGGCAAAAACGTTTATGGTAAAACTTTCTCACCTTGGTATAAGCTTTCGATAGTTTCGCGTTCGCGAATAAGGTGATGTTGCTCACCATCGACCATTATTTCGGCAACTCGTGGACGTGAGTTATAATTTGAGCTCATGGTAAAACCATAGGCTCCAGCGCTTCGCTGTACTAACAAATCACCTTGTTTGAGTGCCAGTGGTCGGTCTTTACCTAAAAAGTCACCGGTTTCACACACCGGGCCAACCACGTCATAGTTGTGGGTAGGTGTTTCGTCATCACGCACTGATACAGGAATAATTTTTTGCCATGCTTGATACAGTGATGGGCGTAACATGTCGTTCATACCCGCATCTACAATCGCAAAATACTTGTCTTGGTTTTGTTTAATAAACTCAACTTGTGTTACTAAAATCCCCGCGTTTGCGGCAATGGCTCGCCCGGGCTCAAAAATCAGTTCTAGGTGACGGTAATTTGCAAGGCGCTGGGTTACTTGTGCTGCATATTCACTTGGGTGTGGAGGTTGTTCGTCGTCGTAGGTTACTCCAAGGCCTCCACCTATATCTAAATGGCTTAGCTCAATACCTGCATTTTTTAATTCATCAATTAATGCCAGTAGTTTATCAAGCGCCTCTAAAAACGGTTTGGTTTGTGTAAGCTGTGAGCCAATATGGCAATCTACGCCAACAATCGTTAAGCCAGGTAATGATGCCGCATGTTGATACACACTTAATGCAGACTCGATTCCAATACCAAACTTATTTTCTTTAAGTCCAGTAGAAATATACGGATGTGTTTTGGCATCAATATCGGGATTAACACGAATAGAAATTGGCGCGTCTAAATTAAGCTCGCAGGCCACTTCTGAAATGCGCTCAAGCTCTGAAATTGACTCAACATTAAAACATTTAATGCCTAACTCTAACGCATAAGCAATTTCGTCAGCCGTTTTAGCAACCCCAGAAAATACCACTTTGTTAGCAGCGCCTCCGGCTTTTATCACCCGTGCTAATTCGCCTTTTGAGACAATATCAAAACCCGCTCCAAGTCGTGCCAATATGTTTAACACCGCAATATTTGAATTTGCTTTAACGGCATAACACACTAGGCTTTTGTGATCTTGAGTCGCATTAGCAAACGCTAAATAATGGCGTTCAAACGTGGCTCTGGAATACACATAACACGGCGTACCATAGTGCTGTGCAATGGTTGCTACGCTGACATCTTCAGCAAATAGTTGGTTGTTTTTATAATTAAAAAAATCCATTTACTGCTCCTGTTGTTGTTCGGCGGGTGTTTGTTTGTTAGGAATGTCAGTTGGCTGGTTTTGTTCAGCAGGCTGCTCGGGTAAGTACAGCGGGCCGCTTTGGCCACAGCCAGCTAATGCACACAACAATACGGTGCTGATTAATAGTTGTTTTAATTGTAAGGTATATGTCGCTTTCATTAGATTAATACGGTTGCTGGCTTTATAATCGCAGAGTAACAGAATATCTAAAAAATGCAGCTATTCGCGGATGATTTTATTCCTGTTACACTAGCTCTATAAACATGCACCCATTATTTAGGCGCCTCGCCTGCAAAGGAAATTAACGATGACTGATCACGAATATCACCAGTTAGCAGAAGCTCTTATGTTCACTATTGAAGAACAAGTTGATGATTGTGAAGCAGATTTAGATTATGAATCTGCTCAAGGTATTTTAGAAATTATTTTTCCAGATCGCAGTAAGATTGTGATTAATAAGCAAGCACCTTTGCACCAAGTATGGGTAGCAACAAAATTTAATGGTCACCATTTTGAAATGCGTGATGGGCAATGGATTGATAACCGCTCGGGTGCAGAGTTTTGGAGCTTCATTAACGAAGCGTCTACACGCCAAGCGGGTCAAGAAATTAAATGGCAATCAACACTATGAGTTTAGGGTTTGTAGAATACCCAGCGCAAAGCGCCCATAAAGCCACGGTGATTTGGCTGCATGGCTTAGGTGATTCAGGTGATGGTTTTGCACCTGTTGCCCCGCAGCTCGACTTACCTACTGAGTTAGGAGTGCGTTTTATTTTTCCGCACGCGCCTATGCAGGCTGTTACAGTTAATGGCGGTATGCAAATGCGCTCATGGTACGACATTAAATCTATGGATTTAGATAAACGTGCCGATGAGCAAGGGGTTAGAGAATCAGCTGCAAAAGTTGAGCAACTCATTACACAAGAAATTGCTAACGGCATACCTGCCAGTAAAATTATTTTAGCGGGCTTTTCGCAAGGTGGTGTTGTATCGCTGCATTTAGCACCGCGTTTAGAACAAAAGCTGGCTGGTGTAATGGCGCTGTCAACCTACATGTGTGTGCCACATAAATTGGCAGATGAAGCAAAACAAACACAGTTAAATATATTTATGGCTCATGGTAGCCAAGATGACGTTGTACCGCATAGCGCGGGTAGAAGTGCGTTCGAAGTATTATCAACGCATAACATGGATGTAAGTTGGCAAGAATACCCAATGGGGCATCAGGTTTGTACACAAGAGTTACAAGCTGTGCGCCAATGGTTAATTTCTCGCTTAAGTTAGTTTAGGAGCCGCTGAGGGTCAAAATGAGTCAAAAAATAGTAATAACAGCAAATGTAAAACGTGAACCACAGGTAAGCGAACCTAACGTGAGCTATGAGTGGCACTGGCGTCGGATTGTGAGTATTTCTATGTTGGTGATTATGATCTCTGCAGCGGTTATTTATGGCCTGTCTAGCGCCGTGAATGCTGATCAAGGGACGTCGCATCCTAATGAGCAGCTTGATTTTACTGAGCAACAAACAGCAATTGTGTCGCTAAGCGATGATAATGCAGCACCAGTAGAGAGTGAAAAAGCCATAGATGCAGATGAGGAGCAGGTAAGCAGTGTTGCGATTGCAGACCCTAAAACCTTTTCCTCAGTTGAGCAAAAACCAGCTTCTATTACTGGACAGGTACCATCGGAGCCTGAAGTTCAAAAAAGTATTATTAAGCAAGAAGTAGAGCCAACGATCACTGCTGAGCCTGAAGAAGCAACCATTGCAGCAATAGACACTCAAGACCCTGAAGTTGAGACTGTTAGTGCAAAGCCAGTTGAGCAAAAGAAATTTGCTGCATCCGCACACATTGCTAGTGTAGCTGTGGGAGCCAAAATAGATACAGCCACAATTAGCCGTGCTGTGCTAACTCGAAGTGTCAGTAACCGTGAGCCAACCAATGTATTTGCCGCCGATGTGCGTTTGAATCAATTTGAAGAGTCGCTGTCATTTTTTAGTGAGCTTAAAAACTTACAGGGACAGCAGGTAAAACATGTGTGGTTATTCGAAGATGAAATAATGGCTGAAGTGGCACTTAAGGTCACTTCTCCGCGTTACAGAACGTACTCAACTAAAAATATTATGGATACTCAATTAGGGCATTGGCGCGTTGATGTAGTTGATGAAAACGGGCTGCTCATCGCTCAAAAAGAATTTAGAGTTTTAGCAAATTAAATAGCCTTAGATTGAACAAGTTTTAATTCTAAAAGCTAGTAATTATTAATGGATATTTTATGACTGAAAAAACAAAGTTAGTTCGCATTGCCACTCGTAAAAGTGCATTGGCACTCTGGCAGGCTGAATTTGTAAAAGCGCAGCTAGAGCATTTTCATGATGACGTGCATGTAGAGCTCGTGCCAATGTCGACTCAAGGTGACATTATTTTAGATACACCGCTAGCTAAAATTGGCGGCAAAGGTTTATTTGTAAAAGAACTAGAGCAAGCCATGCTAGATGGCCGTGCAGATATTGCAGTGCATTCAATGAAAGATGTGCCGGTAGAGTTTCCGGATGATTTAGAGTTACACACCATTTGTGAGCGTGAAGACCCGCGTGATGCATTTGTATCAAACAATTTTGCCAATATTGATGCGCTTCCACAAGGTGCTATTGTGGGGACTTCAAGTTTACGTCGTCAATGTCAAATTAGAGCGATGCGTCCGGATTTAGAAATTCGAGACTTACGCGGCAATGTTAATACACGTTTAGCTAAGCTTGATAGCGGCCAATATGATGCCATTATACTCGCAGCAGCAGGGCTAATTCGTTTAGAAATGGGCGAGCGTATTCGTGACTTTATTGAACCAGAAGTCTCTTTACCTGCTAATGGCCAAGGCGCTGTAGGCATTGAGTGTCGTATAGACGATACCGTGACGAAAGCATTGTTAGCGCCGCTTGAGCACAACGAAACACGTATTCGTGTTAACGCTGAGCGCGCAATGAACCGCCATTTAGAAGGGGGCTGCCAAGTGCCAATTGGTGCGTATGCATTGGTTGAGGGCGAGCAAGTACACTTACGCGGTTTGGTCGGTGCGATTGATGGCAGCGAAATTTTACGCGATGAAATTAGCGGTCACGTTGATGATGCTGAAAAGTTAGGTGTAGAGCTGGCTAAAAAATTATTAGCACAAGGCGCAGATAAAATTCTAGCTGACGTATATCGAGACGCATAATGAAACATATCTTGATAACTCGGCCCGAAGGAAAAGGCGCAGCCCTTGCAGAGCAACTTGAGCAAGCGGGTTATCAAGCGTCTTTATATCCAGTTTTAAAAATAACCTACTTAACGCCAACAAACGTTGAATTAAGCCCGCTGGTGAACGCTGACAAAATTATTTTTGTTTCACAGGATGCGGTGCATGCATTAAATGCACTTAAGCCTGCTATTAATACCAAAGCACAGTTTTATGGGGTTGGGCAACAAACAGCTGATACTATTTATGAAGTATTTGGTGTGCGTGCCGCACTACCAAAACAACATGACTCTGAGGGATTACTCGCGCTTAAGTCTTTGGCTGATGTTGATGGCAGTAATATTGTGTTGGTCAAAGGTATTGGCGGGCGACCTGAAATAGCAAAAACCTTGAAGCAACGTGGTGCTTATTTAAATAATTGTGTGGTGTATCAACGTGAGCCAGTAGAGCCTAGCTCAGCTAACTGGATAGACCACTGGCAAAGCCATAATGTACACGGTATAGTCATTACAAGTAATGCTGCAGTTGACGCCATATTTAATACTATCTCGGCGGCGCAACTAACATGGTTACAACAGTGCGAATTTTACGTTGCCAGTGAGCGCATAGGTACTTATTTACAGCAACAAAAAATAAATTCGACCCATATACATACTGCGGCAGGAGCTAGCGACCACGCTATGTTTACCTGCATTAATCAGCAAGGTAGCAAAATGAGTGAACAGTCAGCGACGTCAAAAGTAGAAAAATCAGCGCAGCCAACAGCAAAAAACCCCTCTAATACGACTAAAAGTGACTCTGTAAATGCGAATAACCAAACGCAGAGCGCTCCTCAAAAAGTAAGTAAAGTAGGTAGCGTTGCGTTAGTGATTTCCTTGCTTGTTGCCAGCGGTGTGGGTTATGAGTTTTATCAAAAGCTTAATGCCAGTAAAGTGCAAAGTTTAGCAGTTAATACGCTGACAGAACAAAATAAAATGCTACAACAAGAGCTGCAAGCGCTTAAATCTGAGCAGCTTAGTTTGCAGCAAGCGTTGCTTAATAGCGAAGAACAAATCGCTATGGCACTCAATGAAAACTCTGTAAAAAATCAACAAGCATTAAAAGCCGCGCTGCAAAAGGTGCAACAAAGTGGTAATACATTAAATCCACAAGAGGTCACCAGCTTGCAACGCATGGCTGAATTTAAACTGTGGGCAGAACAAGATTACTCAGGCACCAGTGCCGTGCTTAAACGTTTAGATTCATTGTTAAGTGATCATTCTGGTACGCTTGAGTTGCGTCAAGCAATTACACAAGACATACAAACACTCGACAGTATTAAACCCGTTGCGACAGAAGCGATTTATTTACAATTAAACAGCGTAATAAAGCGTATTGATGACTTGGTATTTAATGCGGTTAATTTGCCTGAAGAGGCGAGTATAAGTGATGAGAATGCACTCTCTGAAGATGTTAGTGATTGGCAACAAAACATTCTTAATAGTTGGAATAAAATAGTCGATAGCTTTATTACTATTCGCCATCATGAAGGCGTATTAATTGAGCCACTATTAACTGACCGAGAGCGTCATTTAATTACCCAGCGCATCAAGCTTAATATTACTCAGGCGCAAGACGCATTAATGGCTAAACAAGCTAGTATTTATTTTAACGCTTTGAATGATACAAAACGTTTGGTTAATGAATACTTTAAACAAGATGACGATGCAACAAAAGTGGTAATACAGACATTGGCCAATCTTGAAAAAGAATCGCTTAACTTTAACCCTGAAGTGACACTGCAAAGCACTCAACAAGTGAAGGAGTGGGCACAATGATAGGGCTGATTATTTTTATTGTCGCTATTGTGTTGGTGCTAGCGATTACCCCCTTTGTGCTAGATGAAAAAGGCTATGTGTTGATTTCATTTAACAATACCACCATAGAGGGCACAATTGTTTCGTTTTGTATTATGGCAGCACTGAGCGCAGCGGCTTTATATTTAACTTATAAGCTAGTGCGTTATTGTTTATCTATATACAGAAACACTAAGCATGGCTTTTTTGCGCGAAGCCAAGAGCGTAAACATGCGGCAATAGAGCAAGCATTGTGGAGCCTCATTAATGATGATTACGAGCAAGTAGAAAGTGCACTATCAAGCAATAGTGTGCCTGCTAAATTTGACGATATACGTTTAGCATTATTAGCAAAAGCCGCACTTGCAAATAATCAGCCAGATAAAGCGCTTGAGCGTTTATTTGAAATCAGCCCAGAGCAACAACTTAAAGTGGCTAAGTTATGGTTAGCTAGTGGCGACAGTAGTGTAATTGAGCCGCAAATACGGGTGGCTGCAGAATCTAAAAAAGCCACGGTACTTGATTTGAAGTTGTACACCGAAGTGTTAGTGCAACAACAGCATTTTAAATTGCTTGAAGACTTTTTACCGCGTTTATTACGCAAAAACGCCTTGAATGATACCCAGTGGCAGCAAGTGTTTTTAGCTTATTTTGCTGCGCAAGCAAGTGATGAGTTAACCGCTAAATATCAACATTTAGGTAAAAAGTTGCAGGCGCATGCGCACACGGCTTATTTAACCCAAATGGCCAAAACAGGGCAGCTAGCAAGCATCGAAAATGAGCTAATTAAATTACTCAAGCAAAAACAGCATGATGAGCTGGCTTATATTTTAAGTGAAACTGCACCAAGTAATGCTTATAAGCTGCAATCAAGTATTCAAGAGCGACTAAAAAAAGATGAGCATAATAATGCGTTACTATTAGCGTTAGCGTGTTTAGCCAATGCACAAGGTGATTACGACTTAGCAGCACGTGTTTTTGACAAAGCACTCAATAGCGAAAATAAAGCACAGTATCGACAACAAGCGATATTAAGTTATGAACACAGTGCACAATTAGATAAGGCACTTGTACTCTACCAATAATCAATTATAGTTATAAATCAATAATAAAAGCGCAGGAGCGACGGTTGTGAAAAATGTATTTACATTATCTTTTAGCCTCGCATGCGCTTATTTCTTTAGTGGTTATCTAAGTAACTTTTTATTCGCCGTTAACGGTTATGCGGTTGCCTCTTGGCCTCCGGCTGGTATTGCGCTGGCAAGCTTTTTACTATGGGGGCGTCGCGCTTATGCTGGCATTTTTGCCGGTGCGGTTTTTGTTAATTTAATTCACTTAGATAACTCCGCCGATATCTTAAATTGGCAAATATTAATCCAATCCCTCGGGGTTAGTTGCGCCATATTTTTTCAGGC
This sequence comes from Pseudoalteromonas sp. S1608, assembly GCF_005887265.1. Lineage (GTDB taxonomy): Bacteria > Pseudomonadota > Gammaproteobacteria > Enterobacterales > Alteromonadaceae > Pseudoalteromonas > Pseudoalteromonas undina. The sequence goes on along the minus strand of NZ_PNDK01000039.1, from coordinate 23,133 downwards.
TTGGCTTGGTGCATTCCTTATTACCAAAGTCATTAAAGCTCCCCTTAATTTATCTTCTTTAAAACTTAGTATTCAAAGCTTGGTGATTGGTGGGCCGCTATGTTGTGTCATAGCTGCTGGAGCAGGAACTAGTCTACTTGTTTTAAATCATTTTATTAGCACATCTGATGTCATCAGTACCTTTATTACTTGGTGGATAGGTGACTCAATTGGGGTGCTGATTTTTACCCCTTTAGTACTGGCCATATTTAACTATTCGCAGTTGCGTCATCGGCTACAAGTTATTTTACCTGCGTTACTTATTTACGCCATTATCAGTATTAGTTTTTATGGCGCGGCCAGTGTAAAAAAACAAAAAGACCTTCAAAAACAAGACGCCAAAGTACTGATGACGCAAAGTGCCATTAATCAGAAGTTAGATGAAGTGGCTGCTCATCTATCTTTGTTAGGTGCATTTTTAGCAAGTAGTGATCAAGTTAGCCTCGATGAGTTTAATCATTTCACCTCTAAGCAGTTGAGCTATAGTGAAGAGATTTTAGCGTTAAATTGGGTACCAATGATTACTGCCAAGTCTATTAATGATCCTGCTGAATGGGACAAAAGTATCGTTATAAAGCAAAGAATGGCGAATGGACAGTGGCAACAAGCACCCTTTAGCAATTCTTATTACCCCATAAAATACATTTATCCTATAAAGAACACGCAAGATTTGTTGGGCTTCGATTTGAGCTCTGATATAGATATTCGCGATGCCCTTAATAAAGCAAAAATTCTTAATGAGTTGGTACTGAGTAAACCATTTAAGTTAGCCCCTACAGATGATGAATTAAGCGTGCTTTTTATTTCTCCTGTATTTGGTGCTCCTGATATTGAAGGGGATTTCAAAGGATTTGTGATTGCACTCGTTAACTTAGCTAAGTTGTCGCAGGTACTTTCATTTGATAGTAGTGGCGAAGTCGCGATTAGCTTTACTGATATAAATAAAGTAGATAATAAACAGGCTCTTTATAGCGTTGAGCATGACTCAATGACGTTGCTAAAAGATTATCAGTTGTTAATTGGCCATCGGTTATGGCAGGTAGAAATATACCAACCTAAGACGGAGTCAACCTGGCTTATTTATTGGTTAGCACAGATAGTGGGAATGTTATTTGTTTGGCTATTGATTATGTTTTTAATTTCAGTGGTCGCCACCAATGTTCGTATACGCGAACAAGTGGCAAAGCAAACGCTGACTTTGCGTCAGGAAAAGCAAAAAGCCGATAAAGCCAGTGAGATAAAAAGTCAGTTTTTAGCCAATATGAGCCACGAAATTCGTACCCCAATTAATGGTATTAAAGGCATGCATTACTTAGCACTGCAACAGCGGGACTGGCCACTAGCAAAATCTTACATAGAGCAAGCTGATGGTGCGGTCAGCGTATTATTGAGAGTGCTTAATGATGTGCTCGATTTTTCAAAAATGGAGGCGGGTAAACTTGAGTTAGTGCAGGAACCTGTGGAGCTAAAGTCTCTAGCAAAAGAAGTTATGAGTTTAATGCAGTTTGAGGTCAGTAATAAGCCTTTGTCACTGCAAGTTGAGGTTGATCATGATGCTCCTTTAGTTGTTAATACCGATCCTATTCGTTTAAAGCAGGTGCTGCTGAACTTATTAAATAATGCCGTTAAGTTTACTGCTAAGGGCAGTGTCACATTAAAGATTTGGCAGTCAGCAAAAATGACTTATTTTAGTGTCAATGATACGGGGATTGGAATTAGTGAGGAGGCACAAAAACAGCTATTTAACCCATTCTCTCAGGCTGATAGTTCAACCTCACGCCAGTTTGGTGGCACAGGGCTTGGTTTAAGTATTTGTAAAAAATTAGTGGAGCTGATGGGAGGAGCAATTGATTTAAAAAGTAGTGAAGGTCACGGCTCTACTTTTACCTTTAGTTTACCGCTTCATTCTCCGTTACCTAAAGCACAATATTATTCAGGTAAGTTAGATAAAATAGATATAAGCAACCTATCACTGGCGAAGTATCGCTTACTACTCGTTGAAGATAACCCATTAAATCAACATGTGGCTACCGCTATTTTAGAAACCAAGCAGGGTGTTGTTGATATTGCTAATAACGGACTTGAAGCGATTAAAATGCTAAGCGATAAAAGATACGACTTAGTATTAATGGATATTCAAATGCCACAAATGGATGGCTTAAAGGCAACGAAAGTGATTCGTAATGAATTAGGGTTTTTAGATTTACCTATTATTGGCCTATCTGCTAATGCGCACGAAGAAGATGCTAAAAAAGCGATTAACGTGGGGATGGATAACTATATAACAAAACCGATTGATGCAGATGCACTGTTTAAAATGATTTGGTTTTATTTATCACGTTAACTCTTTTTATATAAAAAGCAGACATAAGACCTCCAAGCGCTATTTTAAGTATTCTACACTTGAAATATTACTGTACCTGCGTATCATTCGCGCAATTTTAATTCAACCGAGTAGCTATTATGATCAATAGAAAAATACCTTTGCTAGATATTCACCGTCATTTAGATGGTAATGTACGCGCGCAAACCATACTAGAACTTGGTCGTCAGTTTAATATCGCTTTACCAGCGGACAATGTTGAAGCACTTATTCCTCATGTTCAGGTTATTGATCCTGAGCCAAACTTAATGGCATTTTTACAAAAGCTTGATTGGGGAGTGACGGTACTAGGCGATTACGATGCCTGTAGACGTATTGCGATAGAAAACATTGAAGATGCGCAAGCGCAGGGTCTTGATTATGTAGAGCTGCGTTTTAGTCCTTATTATATGGCTCAAAGCCAAGGGTTACACCCTCAAGGCGTTGTTGAAGCAGTGGTTGATGGTATCCGAAGTGCAACAAAAGATACTGATATAAAAGCAAACTTAATTGGTATTTTGTCTCGTACATACGGAGTTAAAACCTGTCAGCACGAGTTGGACGCGTTACTTGCCTTTAAAAATGATTTGGTTGCAGTGGATTTGGCCGGTGATGAAATTGGTTATCCTGGCGAGTTGTTTGTTGATCATTTTAAGCAAGTACGTGATGCATATTTGGCTGTTACTGTGCATGCTGGTGAAGCGTTAGGTGCTTCAAGTATTTGGCAAGCATTAAACGAGCTTGGCGCAAGCAGAATAGGCCATGGTGTTAAAGCGATTGAAGATCCAAAACTAATGGATTATTTACGCGATAACCGTATTGGTATTGAATCGTGCTTAACCAGTAATATTCAAACCAGTACAGTGAATGATTTAACCAAACACCCACTTAAGCAGTTTTTAGATCATGGTATTTTAGCTTGTCTTAACACGGATGACCCAGCTGTTGAAGGCATTGAAATTGAGTACGAGTACGCAGTGGCAGCACCCAAAGCAGGTTTGTCACAAGCCGATATGGAAAAAGCGCAAGCGAATGCGCTTGAAATTGCCTATTTAAGTGACGCTGATAAAAGCGCACTTAAAGCTAAAGTCGCACAGCGTTAAGTTGCTTATATTATCCAGAGTTCAGGTTATATAATTAAAAATGCCACTGTTTACAGTGGCATTTTTTTATATGTGCGTATTACAACTAACGTAATTATTATAAAGTGCTTTTAATATATCGGCACGGCTGATCATACCTACCACTACACCGCCATCGATCACGGGGTAATTTTTAGGCTTACCAGGCTTCATTTGTTCTGCTAATTCCATAATATTGGTATCGCCGTTCACGGTTACCACATCTTTTTGCATCAACTGCGATACTTTAACCATACCATCACAAAAATAACTACTTTGCATTAAGGGTTTAAGTAATTCTTGCTCTGAGATAAAGCCAACGAGCACCTTATTATCATCAAATACCGGCGCGCCTAGTAGTTTAAATTTTTCTAGCTCTGCTATGGCTGTGGTCATTTCTGTATTAGGGGTGATATGAGGCAACTTATGTTGCATAAAATCTTTTACTTTTGTATTTAACATTTAGGTTTCTCCCGCTTAATGTTCTGTACAAAGTATGGTTTATAGATTGGATTTTAGGAAATTGTTTATGTTGATGAGCTTAATAGGTAATAACAATCACAGTGCTAGCAATTAAAACAATTAAGGCACCCTAAGGTGCCTTAAAATAATGCGCTAATGTTACTTTATAAACGCGAATGCATCTGCGTACATGTTTTCACGAGTGGCGCCATGATTTATAAAATCATCACGTACTATGCCAATCATGTCAAAACGACCTGCCATGTAAATATCGTAAGGTTCTAACGAGATGATATCGTTCATCACCGCTTTATGAACATAACCAGTGTGGCCAGTCCAGCTGTCGGTAGGATGCTCTACTACAGGAATAAATTTAAAGTTTTCACGGCTATCTGCCCATGCTTGCATTTCGGTATGTGCATATAGCGCCGACTCTTCTTTTACTCCCCAGTAAAATAGCACCGGGCGCTCACAGTTGATTTCAGCTAAATGCTCGGCCATTGACTTTGCGTAAGAAAAACCAGTACCGCCGGCGAGTAAAATAATTGGACGCTCACACTGCAAACGCAGCTGAGAAATACCTAAACCTGCTTCAATAGTTACGGTTTGGTTCTCGTTGTGGGCACTACGAAGGTGTTCTAATGATTGCATCGCGTAAGAGTCTGCGTTTGATGCGCCAATGTGTAATTCTAATGCATCAGTTTGTGAGGGGCGACTCGCGATTGAAAACGCACGTTTATCTTTTTCACCTAAAACCAACTGTAAATATTGACCAGCTTCAAATGCTACAGGCTGTTGCGGCTTTAAAATAACTTTATGAACAAATTCTGTTAGTGGGCTGATAGAAACAACTTCAGCGAGTAATGTTTGCATGTTTTACCTTAAATTAGCGGATACGCACTTTATTTGAGCAATAATAGCATATCCGCAGGGTGAGTTTATAGCCTAGAGGCCCTAGACCAAAGTCGTTAAAGAATATCTAAGCTATCCCAAAGCTCATCAACTCGATCCTTAGTGGCTTGATCCATTACAATAGGTTCGCCCCATTCACGGGTTGTTTCGCCAGGCCATTTATTTGTTGCATCCATACCCATTTTTGAACCTAGGCCAGATACGGGCGATGCAAAATCTAAATAATCAATTGGCGTGTTTTCAATTAACGTCGTGTCGCGCGCAGGGTCCATACGAGTAGTGATAGCCCAAATCACATCGTTCCAATCTCTAGCGTTAATATCATCATCACAGACAATAACAAACTTAGTGTACATAAATTGTCGTAGGAATGACCAAACCCCCATCATTACGCGCTTGGCGTGACCTGGATATTGTTTTTTCATTGTTACCACGGCCATACGGTACGAACAACCTTCTGGCGGTAAATAAAAATCGATAATTTCTGGAAATTGCTTTTGTAAGATTGGTACGAATACTTCGTTTAATGCCACCCCTAAAATCGCAGGCTCATCCGGCGGACGGCCAGTAAAAGTACTATGGTAAATAGGGTCTTTACGATGTGTAATATGAGTGACTGTCATAACAGGGAAGTCGTCGACTTCATTGTAGTAGCCTGTGTGGTCGCCATATGGACCTTCCGGCGCCATTTCTCCAGGCATAATATGCCCTTCAAGTACGATTTCTGCACTGGCTGGTACTTGTAAATCATTCGAGATTGACTTAACTACTTCAGTTTTACTACCACGTAGTAAACCTGCAAAGGCATATTCGCTTAACGTATCTGGAACGGGGGTAACAGCGCCTAAAATAGTCGCAGGATCTGCACCTAATGCCACCGAAACAGGGTAGGGCTGGCCAGGGTGTTCTTTACACCACTCTTGAAAATCAAGCGCGCCACCGCGATGAGATAACCAACGCATAATGATTTTATTTTTACCCAATAGCTGTTGACGATAAATCCCTAAATTTTGGCGCTTTTTGTGAGGTCCTTTGGTAACGGTTAAACCCCAAGTAATCAAAGGTGCAGCATCGCCAGGCCAGCAGTGCTGAATAGGAAACTTAGTTAAGTCAACGTCGTCACCTTGTAAAATAACTTGTTGGCAGGGGGCTTTTTTAACTTCTTTAGCCGGCATATTAAGTACTTGCTTGAATACCGGAATTTGTCCGAGCGCTTCTTTAATGCCTTTTGGCGGCTCAGGCTCTTTTAGAAATGCGAGTAATTTTCCAACTTCACGTAATTCACTCACATCTTCTTGGCCCATACCCATAGCTACACGCTTTGGGGTACCAAACAAGTTAGCTAAAACGGGAATGTCGTACCCTTTAGGGTTTTCAAATAATAAAGCAGGGCCTTCGGCACGCAGTGTGCGGTCAGCAATTTCGGTCATCTCAAGATACGGGTCGATTTCTTGGCTGATGCGTTTTAACTCGCCTCGTTTCTCAAGTAAATCGATAAAATCGCGCAGATCTTTGTATTTCATTGTGGGCCGTTACTTAGCAAAAAGTTAAAAGTATTATACCCAGTTCATACAAGCCAAGTCATTAGCTGCGCTTAAAACTTAAAGCGCTCTACTGCACCTTTTAGTGAGTGTGCAAGTTGGTTAACGTCTTCACTTTCGCTTGCTAGGGTCGTTGCATTGTTGGCATTTAAGGTGGCCTGCTCGGTTACCTTAGCCATTATTTGTTGAATATCGGTGCTGTTTGCCAGTTGTTCATGTGAGGCACTTGCAATCTCTTTACTCATGGCATTAACCGATACCAGCGTGCTCTTAATACGCTCAACGGCACTATTTAGTTCAGTACTGTTTTCAACGCAATGCTTAGCCTGTTGTTGGCCATCATTTATTTCAGTTTGAGTGGTTTGAGTATGCTGCTGTAGAGTGTTAATCATGGTGGTAATTTCGCTTGTAGAACTTTGTGTGCGGGCTGCAAGCGAGCGTACTTCATCGGCTACTACGGCAAAACCTCGACCATGTTCACCAGCACGTGCCGCTTCAATTGCGGCATTAAGTGCCAGTAAGTTAGTTTGCTCTGCAATACTGCTAATGGTATCGACAATGGCACCAATTAGTTGCGTATATTGAGCTAGTTCTTCTGTACTGCTTACTGCTCTATCTAAGCGGCTTAAAAGTGCTTCAATGCTTTGGCTATTATTATTTGCAATGTCGTTAACGTCATTGGCAAATTGCGAGGCATTAGTAATTTCATTAGAGGTGCTTTGCGCTTGTTCGTGTACGGCTTGAGAACTTTGCAACATTTGCTGTGCTAATGAGGTTGCTTGTGCACTACGTTCCAGCTGTTGCTTAGCAACAATGGTCATTTGCTGGCCTTTTTCGCTGGTTTGAATAGCTGAATTATCTAGTTCGTAAGCATCGTTACTAATGGCTTTTATTAAGTGAGTTAAATCATCACAAAGCTTATTAGTGTTATGCATCAGAGTACCAAATTCATCTTTACTGCGGGGGTTGCTACGCTTAGAAAAGTCACCTGAGGCTATGTGAGCAAGTTCTTTGTTTACCTTTTTAAGCGGTTTTAGCATGGCGTTAGTAGTAAAAACTGAAATAATAATCAGCAAAGCAATTAAAACAAACGCAATAATAATCACTAAACTAGAGCCGGTATTAATCGCTGACTTAGCGCTCTCTTGTAGGGAGTTAAAGCGTATGTCAGCCAGTTTATTAAGCTCAATCAGTTGACTTTCAATACTAATAAATGCCTGTTGAAAGCTTTCAAACCGCTGATCAACTTTATCTTTATTATTGAGCACAGCATTTTGCAATGCATAAAGCCCATCAGGATTATTTAATAAGCTGCTTAAATCGTTAAACGCTGTAATTAGCTCATTAGCGTTGAGTTTATTAGCAATTGGGGCGGCTTGTTGCTCTAAGTAACTAAGATTAGATTTAATATTATCGAGTAAAAAAGAGGTATCTTGCTGATGATCGTTTATATTTTCTGAAGTTGTTATTTGCCCAATCCCTTTGACATTATTATTTAAAGTAAATAATAAATCATCAACACGAGTCGCAGTGCCAAATACTGCATTCAAAAGTGATTGCTGGTTGCTCTCAACGTTTATGAGCTCTATATCAAGCAAGCGGTTACTGAGTTCACGAAGCTGTTCATTAAACGTAATTGTTAGTGCTGCGGCTGAGCTTTGCGCCTTAAATCGTTGCTCTTTTGCTGCAAGCATTTGGTTGCTTATTGTATTTAGCTGGGCGAAGTCTTTGTTAATAGCTGTAAGAAGTGTTTGCATACCTTGCTGCTGGGCAACTTGTGCTTTTAGTGTTTCTAATTTACTAAAAAACTGCGTTTGTTCAGCGTGTGCCTGCTTTTTATTTTCCAGCAGTAAATTAAGTTTAGTTTGGCTATAAGCAATGGCATTAAATTTAGTGATAGAAAGGAGTGATAAACGAAGGTCTTTACTGGCTTGTTGTACAGGCACTGCCAACGCTTCTATACGTGTGTTAGTGATATTAATTTGATTTAGCGACCAGTAAAAAAATATGCAGCTAGTAAGCATTAACAAGCCAATGGCTGAAAAGGCTAAAATTATTTTATGTTTTATAGCGAGAGATTGCATAACTTTATCAACAATATTAAGACTTTTGTTAGTGTAGCAAGTTTTTTAATTTGATGTTAGTTATTGGTTAATTGCTGCTGCATTGGTATTTTTTGCCGTTAATTATTAGCATTGCTTGCTCTCCTTTACTCCAAAATAACACCTCTTGATTAATGTATTTACTGCCTGAAGCACTCACCTCATGATTCAATATGTAATCATGATCATAAAAGCTCAGCTTTGCTTGCTTGTTGCTAATAATATCAAGTTTTGCAGGTGCGTTATCGCAAACATAGTTATTTGTAACTGGCTGCTTATTGCATGCAGTCAAAGCTATTAGAGCAATAATAACGATAGCGTGTTTCATTGGCTGTGCCTTATTGAGTCCCTTGTTTAATTAAGAGCTTAACAAAGCTAAATTAACCGTTGGTGAAAATATAGCTTTACGTTATGTTTAAGATCTTATTTTTAGTTAGGAAATTTCATGGCTGGCACCAACCTTTTAACATTACTGGATGATATAACGACTTTGCTGGATGATATTGCGACCATGAGTAAAGTTGCGACAAAGAAAACAGCCGGAGTACTTGGTGATGATTTGGCACTTAATGCTCAGCAAGTTACTGGGGTTACTGCTGATAGGGAGCTGCCCGTTGTATGGGCAGTGGCAAAGGGGTCGTTTTTAAATAAAGCCATATTAGTCCCTGCTGCGTTATTAATTAGTGTGTGGTTGCCTTGGCTAATTACTCCACTTTTAATGATAGGTGGCTTATTTTTATGTTTTGAAGGCGCAGAAAAAATATTTTTATCTCATCATGCAGAAGCGACAGAAGGTGCTGAAAATTTAGACCTGGCAGAGTATGAAAAACAAAAAGTTAAAGGCGCCATTCGTACTGATTTTATTCTTTCCGCCGAAATTATTGTTATTACATTAGGCACGGTCGCAGGGGCGACATTAATGAACCAGGCGCTGGTATTGAGTGTGATTGCCATCATTATGACAATTGGTGTTTATGGACTGGTAGCAGGGATTGTAAAGCTTGATGATGCGGGCTTATATTTACTTAATCAATCCAAACTCTCCGCAAGTAAGTTTAAAGAATTACTCGGTAAAGCCTTATTAGCTGCAGCCCCACGGTTAATGCAGTTTTTAGCCTTTGCGGGCACAGTGGCAATGTTTTTAGTGGGTGGTGGAATTTTAGTACACGCAATTGAGCTTTTGCATCATACCCAAGTGGATGTAACTCATTATGCGCAGTCGGTTGCTGGTAGCACAGGAGAAATACTAGCCCCTTTAGTATTTGACGGACTGTTAGGAATAGGTGCTGGTTTGGTTCTTGTGATTGCGCATGTCACTTATACTAAGTTATTTAAAGCAAATAAGTAGCGGTGGTAACGCTACTTTATTTTATTCGCACTGAGTTGTTTTGCATAGTTGCTCAAGTTCGTATTTAGCTTTGCTATTACCTTGAGCAATAGCTTTTTTATACCAATAAATCGCCTGCTGAATGTTCTTTTTTGTACCTTGTCCATCACGATACATTTGAGCAAGATTTAGTTGACCCCATTGTGAGCCTGAGTTTGCTGCTAGGTTAAAGCTTTCAAGCGCTTCGTTATATTGCTTATCTTTATAGTAAATAATCCCTTGCTGATTATTCTCATCGAGCTTTAAGCCTTTATAAAGAGGTTTAGGTTTAGGTGGAAACATCACAAACCCGCCATAAAGTGAATATGCTTGTGGGCGTAGCACGTCAAATATAATGTCATCTTCGTATAAACGTTTTATTTCATTACGAGGCAGAGTAATAGTTTGAGAAGAAAAGTAATCTCTTTGTACTAATAAACTTGCACGCATCGCTGTGGTAATGGCACTAGTGCGCTTATAGCTGTAATTACTCACCTGAAACGTTATAAATTGCTCATCAAAGCTGAGTACTTGCGCAACTTTTAAATTAGTGAGTGTCCATGGTTCGTGAGTGAACTTATCGGCTTTAACTAAATAGGTATCATAAGCTTTTGGGGAGGTTAAATAGCTTTGTTTTAGTGCTTCAGTGTTGAGGTGCTTTTGATAAAAAAATAACGCCCCCCATAGTAATAAAATTAATCCAATACAGTATTTTGGTAGGCTAAGTTTTTCAAACAGAGGTAACGTCTTAATGTTGATAGCCTCACTATGTCCGCATTGATAGCACTCGCGTTTATAGCTTAACTTGATCGGAAATATAGGAAAAATGGTAAAGCGTAAAAAGCGACTTTGATTAACTAAGTGATAGCTGTTGTTGTTGCAGTCGGGGCAGCACTGAACGTGTGTAAAATGAGGGAATGACTGACTAGTATTGAAAAGCAACATAATAAGGCTCCTTGTTAATTTACAACTTTAGAGCAAGTGATAAATTAGTAAAGCAGCAAACTGTAAGTAATTATGTCATATAGGATTAGTTTATATAGCCCATACTTTTTAATATGGGCTTTGTAGAGAATCAGCTTAGAAGCTAAATTGTGCAGCTAAACGCACACTTGTGCCTTCACCTACGGTAACGTTATTTAAACCGCCACCGGCTAGGTAGTTTTTATCGAATAAGTTCTCAATATTTAAACGTAAGTTAATATCGTTGTTATTTAAGTTAAGCTTGTAGGTTGCGCCAATATCAACACGAGTATAACCCTCTTTTGTTACGGTGTTAGCGTTATCAGCAAAACGCTCTCCTTCGTAGAACGCACCTGCATTAAAAGCAACAGCGTCATTGAGTTCATAACGTGTCCATAAAGAGGCAGACCATTTTGGAGCATCAGTAGGGCGTTTGCCCTCTAATTTTTCATCACGCTCATAGTTAGCATCTAAATACATGGTTGATGCCATGACAAATAAACGGTCAGTTGCAGCACCTTGAGCAGCAAGCTCAAAACCTTTATGGCGTTGCTCACCTGCCTGCGTGGTGATGCTGGTTATATCACCGATAGGGTTAACAAGATCTTCACTCACTAAGGTGCCTGTTTTGCTAATGTCAAATAAGGCACCGCTAAGCATTAATCGATCATCAAACAGTTGCCATTTCACCCCAATTTCCTTTTGCTCAGAGGTAATAGCATCGAGCTTCATACCGTTATTAACATCTTTATCATTTACTAATGTTTCGTTTTGCGGCTCAAATCCTTCTGAGTAACTTGCATAAACAGTTGCAGAGGCATTTGGATGGTAAAGTACACCAACTTTAGGTACGAACGATTCGTTATTGCTGTTTTCTTTACTTTGTTTATCGTAACGACCACCTAGCGATAGTTGCCATTCTGGTGAGAATGAAATTAAATCTTGGATATAAATCCCGTAGTAGTCGTATTCTGTTTCGCTTGTTCTATCCGGTGTTTTATAGCTGATATTTGGGCGGGCCGATTCTTTTTGACCAGCAGAAAAATATATGTAATCTTCACGAGAAGGCACTGTACGCATTTGTCTATAATAATAATCAAGCGAGTTAGCACCAATGAGTAATTGATGATGAACACCCACTGTTTCAAATTCGCCAATGAAGTCAATAAAAGCAGTTTTAAACTGCCAATCATCAAAGCGATCGTAAGGATGTGACGGGTAACTATCACCTTCGATAAAGTCACTTGGCTTACTTGGTGCTGACTCAAAGCGCTGGCGTTCAAACGTTTGCTCATTGTAGCCTAAATTTACTTGCCAGTTATCGGTTAAAAATACTTTGAAATCAATACCCATGTTTTCAACAGTAATATCGGTAAAGGCCCATGACATATCACGAATTGTTTTGTCATCGCCAATAATGTTGGCATCATTATCTATCCAAGCGCCAGTATCTAAGCCTGCTTCGTCATCAGTGCGATCATAATGTACACGTACTAGGGCATTATCGCTAATATCGTAATCAACCACTAAGGCACCTAAAAAGCGATCGCGTTCGCGGTTATCACCATTTTGGTATTCTCGCCAGTATTCAACATCTTGTTTTACTAATACACCACGGGCACGTAAATCTTCAGCCTCGGTGAGTGCGCCGCCAGCATCAAGCATAAAGCGAGTTGAACCATGTTGGTCAACATCGGCACTGGCACTAAATAGCGTTTGTGCAGTTGGCTTTTTAGTTACCATGTTAACTAGGCCACCGGGGCCTGATTGCCCATACAAAATACTTGAAGGGCCTTTAATAACTTCTACTTGCTCTAAAATTTCAATGGGTTGTTGGTAATGAGACCAATGCTGGTGGCCATCACGCAGGTAGCCGGTTGATGAGCTTAATTGAAAACCACGTAAGTTAAATACTTCTCTGTTTCGTTGTTTAGACCCTGCAGTTAAACTAGCATCATTGGTCAATACTTCACCAAGAGTGGTTGCTAGTTGCTCATTAACGATTGTGTCAGTGATTACGGTAACTGACTGTGCGGTATCGAGTAATGAGGTTGAGGTTCTCATTGCCCCACTGGCATTATCTACTTTGTAGTCGTTGAAGTAGCTACCTTTAACTTCAATGCGCTCTATATTTGTGGTGTTGGCAAATGCATTTGCAGAGGTGCTGGCTAAAAGTGCAATAAAAAGAGGGTTAAGTTTCATTAGTGGCTTCCGGCTTAGAATTATTAGAGTAGTAAAACGCCGCAGATCTTAATGAAAACAACTATCATTTGCAATATCTTTATTGCAACTTTTAATCGTACGTTGCTAATGGTTGCTAATTGTTAATTCTGCTATTATTAGCCGCATATTAATTGAGACTTTTCTCAAGTTATTTTTTGCTATGGAATTTACTGTGACTGCAACTGCTTTTTCATCGTTGGCCTTACCTTCAGGGTTAGTTGATAATTTATCAACGCTTGGCTACACCCAAATGACGCCTGTACAGGCGCAAAGCCTACCGCCTGTTTTAAGTGGCAAAGATATTATTGCCCAAGCCAAAACAGGCTCAGGTAAAACAGCGGCATTTAGTTTAGGCGTTTTAGCCAAGCTAAATGTAAAACGCTTTCGTATTCAGTCGCTAGTATTATGCCCAACTCGTGAGCTTGCAGAGCAAGTGGCGGTTGAGATGCGTAAACTAGCGCGTGGTATTCATAACATTAAGATTTTAACTTTGTGTGGTGGAGTTTCAATTGGGCCGCAAATTGGTTCACTCGAACATGGTGCACATATTATTGTGGGTACACCGGGGCGAGTTGACGATCATATTCGCAAAGGTACATTGCGTTTAGATGATGTTGAAACTCTGGTACTTGATGAAGCCGACCAAATGCTTGATATGGGTTTTCAAGACACCCTAGATGCCATAATTGATCGCATTCCAACCAATCGTCAAACGTTGTTATTTAGTGCTACTTTTCCAAAATCAATTGAAGCTATTGCTAAGCGTGTACTTAGTAATCCAGAAATGATTAAAGTAGAAGAGCAGCAAGAAAAAAGCACGATTAAGCAATACTTCTACAAAATGGATAATAATAAACAGCGTTATCCAACGCTTAAGCTGTTACTTCTTAAATTTACCCCGCAAAGCTGTGTGGTTTTTTGTAATACCAAGGTTGAAACGCAGCAAGTATGTGATGATTTAGCCGATGAAGGTTTTAGTGCGGTGGCACTGCATGGTGATTTAGAGCAGCGTGACCGTGAGCGTACACTGATTCATTTTGCGAATAAGAGTGCGTCTATTTTAGTGGCTACCGATGTAGCTGCACGAGGCTTAGATATTGATGACATGGACATGGTGATTAACTATCACTTAGCTCACGATCCACAAACTCATGTACATCGTGTTGGCCGTACAGGGCGAGCAGGTAAAAAAGGGATTGCGTGTTCTATTTATGGTGAGGCAGAGCAATTTAAAGTGGCTCAAATTGGCGACCATTACGAGCGTGACTTTACTCCTGAGCCAATGCCATCTTATAACCTACTAGATAAGCCGCCATACAAACCTGAAATGGTGACGCTGATGATAGATGCAGGCAAAAAGCAAAAAGTGCGCGCGGGTGATATTTTAGGCGCATTAACCGGAAAAGACGGTGTTGCTGGGCGCCAAGTTGGTAAAATCAACGTACTTGATAACGTGGCATTTGTTGCGGTAGAGCGTAACTCATCTAAACCAGCGTTACGCAAATTAACCGAAGGTAATATTAAAGGACGTAAAATTCGTGCTCGTCGGCTAACGCGTTAACTCTCGATCTAATCTGAGCAACTCGCCTTGAGTTGCTCATACTCTATTTTTAGTTGTTTAAACACCTCATTGTCACCTCCTTGTTTATCTGGATGATGCTGCACTGCAAGTTGTCGCCAACGCTTTTGTAATGCTTTTAGTGTGACTGGCGATGTTAATTGCCAACGCACCAGCAGTTGTTGTTGCTGCTCATTACTCAGTGGAATTTCGCGATAAGTAGGCCTACTAAATTGCTGCCAAAAGCTATCTAATAACGCCTTGACTTCATCCGTAGATGTTTCAAAATTTTGCCAGTTTAAATAATAGTCGCGTAGTGGATCGTTAGGATGTAGTTGGTTATAACTGGAACTGTTTACAAGTTCAATATGTAAGCTTTTAACGACTAATTGTTGTTTTGGCATTAATTGCTGTTGAAGTTGATAAAGCGCATTCATAATTAAAAAATTGCGCTTAAATAGGTCGCGCTCAGGCTCGGCAGCTAAAGTATCAAGAAACCCACGTTGTTTTAACTCAGATGCTAAAGTATGAACCATCCACACTTTTTTATTGATTAATAGTTCAAAAATCTCATCTATCAGAGGGTTAAGCATTGTTTACAATCTATTAATTAGTGTATCTTGGATAAATTATCATATACCCAAATAACATTAAACCCCAAGGAGTGGGCGTGAGTGCCTGTTTTGAATTGGTCTAAATTAGATGTTTATACTTGGTTTGGGTGTCGTTTTGTTATGGCTAGCAAGGATTTAAGGATATTTTTATGCTGACTCAGTTAAAGCGCATCTGCTTTATTGGCCTTTTGGCTGTTTTAAGTAGTGCCTCAAATGACGCTTTATCAAATGAGCAGCCAAGTTTGTTTGAGCAGTTTAATCTTGAACAAGAATGGCCTGAAAAGCATCGCCTTGCAACCGATATCTTATCGAACCCTGATGTTCCAAATTTACAACGCATTACTATTTATAGCGATTTAGCTGAGCTGGCGTTTGCGCAAAGTGATTTAGCCAATGCACTAAAATATTTTAAATTGCTAGAGACCAATAGTACGTTAAAAGATCAGCCTAAACTTTTCTTTCGTGCGATTAAAATGCAAGGAGTTGTGCTTTATTATCAAGGGTTAGTGCAACAAGCGGTCGTTGATTATAGCCGCGCGTTAAACATCGCAATTGCGCTTAAAAGTCCGATAAAACAGGCTAATTTACTTAGTAATATCGGGCTTGCTTATTTTGATATGTATAACATGGAGCTAGCTCTTGATTATTATCAGCAAGCCAAAGTAATTTATGAAAAAGAGGGGAGCGCACAAGATAAGGCCGATATATTACATAATATTGCTGGTATTTATATTCGTCTCTCTCGATATGAGTCAGCTCTTGAGATGTACCGTGAGGTTTTAAAAGTTTTTCAAGAACTTGGCGATGAAGACGGTGTTGCCCAAGCATACGGTAATATGGGGGTGGCGTACACAGAATCGAGACAGTACCAATTAGCACTGCATTATAATCAGTTGGCCTTACGTTACTATCAAAGCGTTAATAATGCGTTTCAACTTTCTACCAAGCATACAAACTTAGCCACCATCAACCTTAAGCTAAATAAATTTGATGTTGCCTTTTATCACGCTAATGCGGGCCAACAATTTGCAATAGAGGCAGATAATAAGTCTTTATTAGCGGCAGCTTTACATGTGTTGTCGATTGTTCAATTTGTACAAGGTGATACGCAAAGTGCTAAACAAACCTCAGAGCACTCAATTACCCTTGCCAAAGAGTACAATAATGGCATGCGTATTAAAGATGGCTTAGGAATTGAAGCACTAATAAATGCGAGCTTAGGGGATTATGAAAAAGCGCTAAATTTACACCAACAGTACGTTGATTATCAGCGTAGTGTGAATACTGAAGAAGCCTCAAAAGCGGTCAGTCAATTTCAAATCCAGTTTGAATCGAATCAGCTAAACCAAGAAATTAAACAATTAAAACAACAACAATACTTACAAGAATTGCAAATAGCTAAACGTTCACAGTTAACGTTTTTGTTGGTGATTGTTGCCATATTAATTTTAATTACGGTAATTGCTGTTTATAAGCGCCGAACAGAAAAACAAGCTAAGTTAAAGTTAAGCGAACAAGTTGAACAGCGTACCAAAGAGCTACAAAGTGTGGCACAAGAGCTACGTGAAGCAAACGAGGTGAAAAGCCAGTTTTTAGCGAATATAAGCCATGAAATAAGAACACCGTTAACTGCTATTTTGGCACAAACTGATGATCTTATTAATGGTCTATACAAGCCGGAACAGTTACAAGATGAGCTTAGAGTAATACAACGTCAAAGTGAGCATTTAAAAAGCTTGATTAATGATGTGTTGGACTTAAGTAAGATAGAGGCAAACCGGTTAGAACTTAATATTAGTTGTTTTGGTGTGGTGAAGCTTATCAACGATATTCACGCTATGTTTTCTCCTCAAACTAAAGCGAAAGGTTTATCGTTAGTTTTAGACTGTCAGTTAGAAAAATCCTATTTTACGCGATTAGATTTAACGCGAGTAAAACAAATTCTTATTAATTTATGTGCTAATGCCATTAAGTTTACTCATAAAGGGCAAGTAACTATTGGTGTTAGTAAAACCGAGCAAGGGTTACTCTTTTCGATTAAAGACACTGGGATTGGCATGAGCTCATCCCAACTTAAACTTATTTTTGAGTGTTTTAGCCAAGCCGATAACAGTATTAGTCGACGTTTTGGTGGCACAGGACTAGGTTTGAGCTTGTCGCAGCAATTAGCGGCGATGATGGGTGGCTATATAAGTGTGCAGAGTGAGTTTAAAAAAGGCAGTGAGTTTTCATTTTATTTGCCCTGTATACAAGTTGAAGAGCAAGTTTGCAATGACGATCAGCCGGCAAAGTCAGATGAGCGACACAGATTATTATCGGGTAAGGTGGTGCTTGCTGAAGATCACAGTGATAACCGCAAACTGATCAGTCGTTATTTACATTCTCTTGGGCTGGAAGTGATTGCCGTTGAAAACGGTGAGCAAGCAGTAGAACAAAGTTTAAAGCTATACCCAGATTTAGTACTGTTAGATATTCAAATGCCTGTTATGGACGGTATTTCTGCGTTTGAACTACTCAAGCAATGTGGTTATGAGCAGCCTATTTTAGCATTAACGGCCAATGCCATGAGCCACGAGATTGACCACTACTTATCACTTGGTTTTAGTGACTATTTAGCAAAGCCAATCGATAAAGAGTCTTTTTATACTGTGCTAGCAAAATACTTAAATGCTGAAAATACAGAGGTATCAACTGAGCAGGTTCATGTTGATATGAGTGATTTAGTAACGAGCTTTCAACAAAGTCTAGCCGAAGAAAGCGAGCTTATTGAGCTACACTTTAAAGATGCTGATTATCAGGCGCTACAAAAAGATAGCCATCGAGTGTTAGGGGCGGCACAAATGTTCGAGTTTAAAGACATAGCCTTAGCGGCAAAAGCGCTAGACGATGAATTACTTCAGCCACAAATAAATACGCAAAGGCTAACAACATTAGTCAATAACTTACAGGCACTGTTTAAAAAATACGAATAAGTAAATCTACTCTGAAAACAAAAAAGACACCATTTGGTGTCTTTTTTATTTAAAAACGTTGATTTAACTAGAGTTTAGCTTACTTACGTTTCATCGAATCAAAAAACTCATCGTTGGTTTTACTCATCGATAGTTTATCAATTAAAAATTCCATGGCGTCAATTTCTGACATGTCATGTACTATTTTACGTAAAATCCACAGCTTTTGTAGTTCATCTGGCTTAGTGAGTAATTCTTCACGACGTGTACCAGAGCGATTAAAGTCGATAGCTGGGAATACACGTTTTTCCGCAATTTTACGGTTAAGGTGTAGTTCCATGTTACCTGTACCTTTGAACTCTTCGTAGATAACTTCATCCATTTTAGAGCCGGTATCAATAAGCGCCGTCGCAATAATTGTTAAGCTACCGCCTTCTTCAACGTTACGTGCAGCCCCAAAGAAACGCTTAGGTTTATGTAGCGCATTAGCATCTACACCACCGGTTAGTACTTTACCTGATGATGGAATAACCGTGTTATATGCACGTGCTAAACGGGTGATTGAATCAAGTAAAATAACAACGTCTTTTTTATGCTCAACTAAGCGCTTTGCTTTTTCGATAACCATTTCCGCAACTTGCACGTGGCGAGAAGCTGGCTCATCGAATGTTGATGCAATAACTTCACCTTTTACTAGGCGTTGCATCTCAGTAACTTCTTCCGGGCGTTCATCAATAAGTAAAACCATTAATGTAACGTCAGGATGGTTATGTGTGATTGATTGCGCAATATTTTGTAGCAACATTGTTTTACCCGCTTTTGGCGGTGCTACTAATAATCCACGTTGGCCGCGGCCAATTGGTGATGCTAAATCAAGAACTCGTGCAGTAATATCTTCTTTACTGCCGTTACCGCGTTCCATACGAAAACGTTCGTTTGCATGAAGTGGAGTTAGGTTTTCAAAAAGGATTTTAGTGCGAGAGTTTTCAGGTTTATCAAAGTTAACTTCATTTACTTTAAGCAAAGCAAAGTAACGCTCACCGTCTTTTGGTGGACGAATAAGACCTGAAATAGAGTCGCCAGTACGCATACTAAAGCGGCGAATTTGACTCGGAGATACATAAATATCATCTGGGCCTGCTAAGTAAGAAGCTTCTGATGATCTTAGAAAGCCAAAACCATCTTGCAAAATTTCTAAAACACCACCACCGAAGATATTCTCTCCGCCTTTGGCGTGTGATTTAAGAATTGCAAAAATGATATCTTGCTTTCTCAAACGGGCTACGTTTTCGAGCCCCATGGACTCAGCTTGGTTTACAAGCTCTTTTATAGACTTGTCTTTTAATTCGCGTAAATGCATATTGGTGGGTTCTTTATTACAGTTGTCATACTCAAAATCGCTTTATTAGATCGTTGAGTGAGGTTCGTTGAATATAACTAAGGATTAGTTGGCTTTATAAACTAGCAGGTCATTACAGCAGCGTCCAGTACTTCTGCAAAATAAATTATAAAAAAGGGCTGAGAGCCCTTTTTTAATTAACACTTATTAGATGTTATTTTCTAAAAACTCAACTAATTGTGTTTTTGATAGTGCGCCTACTTTAGTTGCAGCTACTTGACCATCTTTGAAAAGTAGTAGTGTAGGGATACCACGAATACCAAACTTTGGTGGTGTGCCTGCATTTTGGTCAATGTTTAATTTAGTGATAGTTACACGGCCATCAAACTCATCAGCAACTTCGCTTAGAATTGGGGCGATCATCTTACACGGTCCGCACCATTCTGCCCAAAAGTCTACTAGTACAGGTTTGTCTGATTGTAATACGTCAGCTTCAAAGCTATCGTCGGTAATTTGGATTATTTTCTCGCTCATTGCGCTCTCCGGTTTAGTTAGGCGAAATATTTAGTGCGTATTTAAACACTCTTGTTTCTTATTGCAAGTTTAAACGTTATGCTTAAACGCTATGACTAAGACACATTTGACCGATAAAAAGTTTTCAGACTTTGCTATTGCACCGGAAGTGGTTGCCGGGTTAACCGAAAGTGGGTTTGAATATTGCACACCCATTCAAGCTAAATGCCTACCTTTTATTTGTGAAGGGCGCGATATTGCGGGCCAAGCACAAACAGGTACTGGCAAAACGTTGGCATTTTTAACTGCCACGTGCCACCGGTTATTACAATCTAGCAAAGCACCTAGTAAACATCCAAGAGCCCTGATCATGGCCCCAACTCGGGAGCTTGCGATTCAGATACACAAAGATGCAAAAATTTTAGCGCCGCACTGTAATCTTAACTTAGGTTTAGTATATGGTGGCGAAGATTACGAAAAACAACGTGCACAACTAGAAAAAGGCGTTGATATTTTAATTGGCACCACAGGTCGCCTAATCGATTTATATAAGCAAGGCTGTTACACCCTTAATGAAATTGAGGTAGTCGTGCTAGATGAAGCCGATCGTATGTTCGATTTAGGTTTTATTAAAGATATTCGTTATATGTTCCGTCGTATGCCAGATACGTCAGAGCGTTTAAACTTATTATTCTCTGCTACGCTATCGTATCGTGTGCAAGAGCTTGCATTTGAACACATGACCAACCCTGAGCATGTGCAAATAGAGCCCGATGTAAAAACAGGTAAACGTATTCAAGAAGAGCTATTTCATCCTTCACAAGAAGATAAAATTAAGCTGTTGTTAACCTTGATTGAAGAAGAATGGCCTGAGAAAGCCATTGTTTTTGCTAATACCAAGCATAGCTGTGAAACCGTATATGCATGGTTAAAAGCAGACGGACATCGTGTGGGCATGCTCACCGGTGATGTAAACCAAAAGAAACGCCAGTCAATACTCGCGCAATTTAGTAAAGGCGAGCTAGACTTTTTAGTGGCTACCGATGTTGCTGCACGTGGTTTGCATATTCCAGAAGTAAGTCATGTATTTAATTTTGACTTACCTGACGATTGCGAAGATTACGTTCACCGCATTGGTCGTACAGCTCGAGCAGGCGCTTCAGGTCATGCAATTAGCTTTGCGTGTGAGCAATATGCTTATAACCTTCATGAAATTGAAGAATACATTGAGCACAGCATTCCATTATCACATTACGATAAAAGTGCATTGCTAGATGATTTAACGAAGCCGACTATTCATAGAAAACGTAATTTTTCTACTGGTCCACGTAATCGTAGTAATAACAACGGACGTCGCCCAAATAATGGTTACCAAAAAGGACGGTCTTAACCGACCGTTAGTTTGATTGTATTTGTAACTAGAGGTTTTTGAACGGTGGGGCAACTTAAACCGCAAAAAAATGTATATGCAGTCATTGATTTAGGCTCAAATAGCTTTCATATGCTTATTGCTAAATCAATGGCGGGCGGCCTGCAAACTATAGGGCGCGTCAAACGTAAAGTAAGACTCGCAGCTGGGCTTGATAATAATAATTTATTGAGCTTAGAGGCTATGCAACGAGGTTGGGAGTGTTTGGCCTTGTTTGCAGAGCGGTTGCAAGATATTCCTACGCAAAACATCACCATTGTTGCCACTGCAACACTTCGCTTAGCAACCAACGCTGACGACTTTAAACTACGTGCAGAAGAAATATTAGGGCATAAAGTTAATGTTATTAGTGGCGAGCTAGAAGCGCGAACTATTTATAAAGGGGTTGCGCATACCTCTTCATGTACTGGCAAACAGCTGGTTATTGATATTGGTGGGGCGAGTACCGAGGTTGTTATTGGCCAAGGTTTTGAAGCACGTCACTATAAAAGCCTTAATATCGGCTGTGTGACTTTCCTCGAACGCTACTTTAAAGATTGTCAGTTAAATGAAGCAAACTTTAATGCTGCAATAAAAGCAGCACGAAATGTTATTGATGAAATAGCACCTGAATATAAAACGGCTGGTTGGCAACTTGCCTCTGGTGCGTCAGGTACAGTGCAAGCTATTCAAGAAATTATGGTGGCGCAACATTTAAATGAATTGCTCACTCTTGAAAAGCTCTACACCATCAAACAACAATCCATAGCTTATAAAACAATAGCTGAACTCGACTTGCCTGGGTTAAGTGAAGAGCGACGGTTAGTGTTTGTATCTGGGCTGGCTATTTTAATTGCACTGTTTGAGTCACTAGAAATAGAACAAATGGGGTTAGCGGGTGGTGCTCTGCGTGAAGGTGTTTTATATAGCATGCTACCGGAGCTACATAATACCGACATTCGCCAACGTACCATTGATGGTTTTATGAACCGTTATCATGTTGATCAAAAGCAAGCATCTAGAGTATCAAGTTTAGCTGCACTGTTAGCTAATGAAGTCAGTCAGTATTGGCCGATTGAAGCACAAAACGGATTACCGCTTTTGAATGCCGTCGCGCAGCTGCATGAAATAGGTTTATTAATAGAGTATAAGCAGTACCACAAACATACCGCTTATATCTTAGAAAATACCGATATGCCCGGTTTTTCACAATCAGAACACAAAGTGATCGTTGCTATAGCTAATAGTCATCGCTGGGACCTTCAAAAGGGATGCTTAGATCATCTAGGTGTACATAGTATTGTTGCCGCATATATGGTTCGACTATTACGTATTGCCGTTATTTTATCTATGCGTCGACAAGATGATGTGTTGCCAAACTTTAAGATAACAGCTGAGAATGAAGAGTTAGTGATTCAATTTGAAAATAACTGGTTAAAAAACCACCCATTGATGGCAAGTGAGCTAAATCAAGAGATTAAGTATCAAAAAAAATGCGGTTGGAAACTTAAAGTGAGTTAGTTAATCCGGCTTTCGCGGAGTTTTTAGTGGTTAAAATGAGCTTTTAGTTGTATTTTTGTTCGAACAGTCATTTATTTCAAGTTTTCTTCAAAAAAGGGTTGATCTGTTTTCGGATCTCCCTATAATGCGACCCCACTG
>NZ_PNDK01000038.1:0-3199 GCF_005887265.1 Pseudoalteromonas sp. S1608 | reverse complement strand
GCAACCAACGTACAAATTACTGATAAAGTTTTATGCGGCACTAGCTCAGTTGGTAGAGCGCGACCTTGCCAAGGTCGAGGTCACGAGTTCGAGCCTCGTGTGCCGCTCCAAATTATTTGATATGTTTAGGCGGAATGGCAGAGTGGCCATGCACCGGATTGCAAATCCGTTTACCCCGGTTCGACTCCGGGTTCCGCCTCCAAATAATTACTCCACACGCTTTAATTAGCAAACTCGATGCCCGAGTGGTGGAATTGGTAGACACAAGGGATTTAAAATCCCTCGACTAACAAGTCGTGCCGGTTCAAGTCCGGCCTCGGGCACCACTTTATGCTTTCCTTGTTTATTCTAGTTTAACCATTATTTTATTAAACCATTAATTATAAAATCGCATTATCAAACTAGTATCTTATTCCTTACACTAAATTACTACGTTTGTTTGAGATCTTTAAGTCTCACATTTTTCAAAAGCTTATCCCATCAATATATTCCCACTGATCATTTTTATAGCTCAAACCTGACGCTAGCTACGGAAAAAAACCTCTCATTTAGAACAAAATACTAAATTTAAGTTTTGCTATCGATAAGATTTTAATGCCTCATAATAGAGTACTAATATTAAGCTATTTATGTAAAAGCAGTGGTACAAGGCTCTTAAATGGAGGTGTGGCTGTGCTTCGTTTGATACATAAGCGAAAGTCGGCATACGCTTATTTCTATTAACACCATTACAATGCCACAAAATGTATTAAGAGCGTTGATGTAAACTGTTTAACTAATCGCTTATAAGGGATATGAGAAGCTTGATGATGCTAATGTGTTTAATTGGGTCTCACTAGGTGGGTACTGCTATTAGTAATATAATACCAATCCGCAATAATACATAATCATTTTAAGGGGCTAAACGTGTCACTAGCTGCGTTAAAAAATTCTCATTTAGAACAACTAAATAGTAAATTTTTTGCCTAGCTATCAACACGTTTTTCCAGCCTCAAAATAGACCACTTAATTAAGCGAATTGATATACAGGCGAGACTTACATCAATCCGCAATAATACTTAATTATTTTGAGACGCCAAACCAGACGCTAGTTGAGTTAAAAACTCCTCATATAGAACAACTAAACATCGAAATTTTTGCTTTGCCATTAACAGGTTTATCTAGCTCAATATAGGTTACTTAATTAAGTGAATTGGTACTAGACAATAAAAAACCCGAAATGGCCATGGCCGTTTCGGGTTTTTAACTTAAATCTCTTTAAAGTTATTTGTGCCAAATACCTTTCGGAATAGTTTTATTAAGCTTGTTGTTTTTACTTGGATCAAACGTCGGTAACTTTCCAGCACGTCGTTGAGCGTTGTAATCTTTGGCAAGCCATACCACAACTCCTGAGAGCATAAATAGCGCGATTACGTTTACAATCGCCATTAGGCCCATAGACACATCAGCTAGAGTCCACACTAATGGTAATTCACCAAGGGCACCAAACATCACCATACCTAACACTAATAATCTGAAGATCAGCATGCCAGATGCATGGTTATGCTCTAAAAACAATAAGTTCGTTTCCGCATAAGAATAGTTAGCTACAATTGATGTAAAAGCAAAAAACAAAATAGCGACTGCAACAAATATTGCACCCCAGCTACCAACATGTTCCTCAAGCGCTGCTTGTGTAAGTGCTATACCCGTTACATCAGAGCCTGGTACTAACTGTTCTGATAATAAAATAAGAGCGGCAGTGGCAGTACAAATAATAATAGTATCTACAAATACACCTAGCATTTGTACATAGCCTTGTGATGCAGGGTGAGGTGGGTTAGGAGTTGCAGTTGCTGCAGCGTTAGCTGCGCTACCCATACCCGCTTCGTTTGAGAATAACCCGCGCTTGATCCCTTGGATCATTGCTTGCATTACACCATAACCAATTGCACCAGCGCCAGCTTGTTCAAGACCAAAAGCACTTCTAATTACATGCATAAACACATCAGGCAACTCAGTGTAATTTACAGCACATATATATAGTGCAACAATTAAGTAGGCAGCGGCCATAAATGGCACTGCTAATTCAGCAAATCGTGAAATTGTTTTTAGGCCACCAAATATGATGATGCCTGAACCAATTACAAGTGCAATACCTACTATATAGTTAGGAATACCAAAGGCGACTTCAAAAGCTGCAGCGATAGAGTTTGACTGTACCGCATTAAAAACTAATCCAAAGGCTAAAATTAAACATAGTGAGAACACGATGCCCATCCAGCGCTTGCCAAGTCCGTATTCCATATAATAAGCAGGGCCTCCACGGAAGTTGCCTTCTTCATCGCGTATTTTGTAAGCTTGAGCCAATGTGCTTTCTGCAAAACTAGTGGCCATACCGATCAAAGCAATTAACCACATCCAAAAAATAGCACCAGCACCACCTAAATAAAGTGCGACTGCAACACCTGCCATATTACCGGTACCAACACGGGCGGCTAAAGAAGTACAGAAAGCTTGAAAAGAGGAAATACCGCCATCTGACCCTTGGCGACTTTGAAACATGACTTTAATCATGTGTGGGAATTGTACAAATTGGATGAAACCAAGACGTATGGTAAAAAATAGCCCAGCGGCTATTAATAAGTACACTAAAATATGACCCCATAAGAGACCACTTATACTATTTATTATATCTGTCATGTGTGTTGCCTAGTGAACGAGTTGTAAATATGCGCCGCAACTTACCACAAGCAAGGTAAATAGTTTAGTAAACAGCGCAAAAAAATGAGTTATCCACAGGGTTTTGTGGGTATCTTGTGTTTCTAGGTGGGGTATCTTTGGGGTAAAAATTAAATGCAAAAAAGCGTTTAAAAACGCTTGCGTTAAAATTGATTCGCCCTATAATGCGACCCCACTGAGACGGGGAACGCCAACGCATAGCGAGGCACGAGCTACTCAGTGAGTCGAGTAAAACTTAGTTCTGAAAACTTTCAAGTTTAGCAAAATTAAGTGTTGACAAAAAAATAGGAAAGCGTAATATGCGCAGCCCTAGCGAGATAAAGTTTAACGCTTTAATCGCAATGTTCTTTAACAATATAAAGCAATCATCTGTGTGGGCACTCGTACAGATTGAGTTCTAACAGCCAAGCTTAGTTTACTAAGTGAGGCAAACAAATTTAGAGTCTCAATTGAAACTGAGTGACCAACAGCAATAACT
>NZ_PNDK01000037.1:0-424 GCF_005887265.1 Pseudoalteromonas sp. S1608 | reverse complement strand
CGAGGCACGAGCTACTCAGTGAGTCGAGTAAAACTTAGCTCTGAAAACTTTCAAGTTTAACAAAATTAAGTGTTGACAAAAAAATAGGAAAGCGTAATATGCGCAGCCCTAGCGAGATAAAGTTTAACGCTTTAATCGCAACGTTCTTTAACAATATAAAGCAATCATCTGTGTGGGCACTCGTACAGATTGAGTTCTAACAGCCAAGCTACTTAGGTAGTGAGGCAAACAAATTTAGAGTCTCAATTGAAACTGAGTGACCAACAGCAATAAATTTATTTATTGCAGCACAGTCAATTCAATATCGAAAGATATTAAATAAATTCAGAATTCATTGAGCTGTCGAAAGACATAAAACTTTTTAATTGAAGAGTTTGATCATGGCACTGATTTAACTCTGGCTGCAGGCCTAACAAATGAAAGT
>NZ_PNDK01000035.1:0-44145 GCF_005887265.1 Pseudoalteromonas sp. S1608 | reverse complement strand
TAAAGCGTTAAACTTTATCTCGCTAGGGCTGCGCATATTACGCTTTCCTATTTTTTTGTCAACACTTAATTTCAGTTTCTTTTAAAAGATTTGAAAGCTAAGTTTTACTCGACTCACTTACCGTTTGTTCAGCGCTTTTCATTGCTGCCTGCCGGGTCAGTGGATGCGCATTATAGGGATATTCTGGAGAGGGTCAATGCTTTATTTCAGTTTTATTAAATTAATTTCAATTTAGTACAGTAACCGTACAAACAAAGGGCTTTAGAGCTGTTTTTGATTAAAATTCATTCAAACAAGGCATGATTGCAAGAGGGGGAGGAAGTAAAAGCGATTTATAGATAACTGCTAATCGCTTTTACATAACACTTTATTAATTACTGAGTTGTTATTTCCCATACGGCAATTGAGCCTGAGATTTCATTACCTACTATGAGCAGTGCTTCGTTTGTTGCACTTTGCGCTGCAGGAACAAATGTCATTCCTTCAGGAGCAAGGTCGCCACTTATATCTGCACTTGGTTCTAAACCACGATTATAGAAGTAGTCTTGAAATTTCACATCGTAAGGGTTGGTTATATCAAACACCATTATTGTGCCCATACGCTCTAAGCCAACAAAAGCAAACAACCTATCGCCAACCTTACCTAATGTTAGCGCTTCGGGTTCTGCCCCTTTATCATCTGAGCGTGTATCGCCTTTGTTTTCATCTTCGTTGTTATTAAACGCGTTACCATGAACAGAAGCGGTCACCCGTGCAATTTGATCGCCTGAGTCAAACACCACCAGCCCATTGCTATCCCAAATGGTAAATGAGCGTGCGCCATAGGCATAAAGAGATTCGTATTGGCCATCATTATTTTTATCACCTTTTACTGTTGTAACTTTTAAACGACCAATGTCGTTATCATCGTTATTTAAGTAATCGAAGTTAGCTGCGAGCGTTAGATCTTCTACGCGGCTTTCATCTATGTATGCCAAACATCCATCTTTAGCGTCATAATCAAGGCCGCCCTTAGCTATACAATCAGCTTCATCGCTGGCATCAAAAAAGTATTCGCGTGCATCACCCTCATTGGCAGATACAATGAAGTTGGCTCCTTTCCAACTAAAACTTGCAATTGTATCTGGCTGATACATGCCATATAAACCACGGTATGATTTAAAGTTAACACCGCCGTCTTTGTCTGAAGCGTCAAATTGTAAGTTTGACCAATCTTTAAAACCCAATCCTTTTAGTTCAAGGGAATTATCTTCAAGGTTGATTATGGCTAGACCGTTATTTTCTTGAATAGATATATAGGCGTATTTATTATCCTTGGAAATACTCACATACTCTGGCTCTAAATCCATAGCAACGGTGGTATTTATTAAATTACCATTAATAGTACGTCCAGTAGGATTGGCAAACACTAAACCCTGCGCTTCTAATTCAGCTTGCTGATTATTGTAATCTTGAAAGTTTATGCTCAAAGCGTTATCGGCAATAGTGCCGTTAGTGATATCGATAATGCTAATAGTGCCTTCGGGATCGATACTGTAGTCGCCATTAGGTTCACCTTCATTAGCAACCACTACTTTTGCACCATCATGACTAAATGCCACCATGTCGGGTAGGGCACCTACTGTTACATTTTTAATAAATACTGGTGTATCTCCGCTAATATTGTAAAACGCTATTTGGCCAGCTTCGCCCACGCTTGTAGCAGCCATTGCTACCGCTAATAATTGGTTATTCGCATCGATAGCTATGCTGTTTGCATCGCCAGGCGTATTTTCATTTAGTGAGAGCGTAATGGCAGAGGCTAAGTTGGTCGCGGTTACAATACCTTCGTTATCTTTTACTAATGCTGCAGTGTCGAACGTATCGGCAGGAATGATATTCACAACAGCTTCATCACCAGAGCTATTAATGGCATAAATCCATTTTTTAGAGGCTTGGTAGGCGACTATTTCAGCTGCTCCTTCCGGGCTTAGTGCATTGAGTACTGCGCGGCCAATAAGATTGATATTTAAAGCTGAATTTTCATTAGTGCCGTTTTCGCCATTATTACCCGCTGTACCTTGTACACCCTGTACGCCATCTTGGCCGTCATCACCATCTAGTGAGCAACCAGTTAATAGTGATAGCAAAGAAAGGGCTATTATTGATTTGTTTAACATTATTATTTTCCTTAGTGTTGTATTCGTTAAATATCAACACACAGGGATGACAACAGTATGGCATTTTTATTGATAGAATATTTAGGCAATAAAAAAGCGAGTATGAAACTCACTTTTTTGTGGGGGTTAGCTTATTTAATCAGACTGGCCACTACATATTATTTATATAATCATCGCGCCTTTTTCGAGTTATTTTAATAAACTTTTTTAACTCATCAACGGAAGGCTCAATACCTTGTTGATTTTTCTGTTCAAACCAATCGGTAACATCACTGGTTATGACAGAGCCATCTTGTAAGCATAACTCATCATTTTTTAACCAAACATCGGGACCTCTGAATGATGGACTGGTATACCAATTACAAAAGCTATATCCCTCACGTGTTAATTTAGACTCAATGTAAAAGCTATTAACAATAGATAAAATTATATATAAAGGTATTGCGCGCAGCATAAGCTTTACCATTAACCTTACTGTTTTTTCATTGCGGAAGTTCAATACTTTTTGTAAACCTGCAATTGTCATTAAAACAGGAAATGGAGCCATTACTATTATCGGAGCCAACAAGCCGCTTTCTCGAATATAATAAAGCGACTCATCAAAATAAACATTTTCAACAAACCCATAATAAGAGAAATAAAATAAAGCAATTGTAAAAAATATAAAAGCAAACAGGCCTATCACAACAGTTAATTTATGCTCGAAGCTTTGTTCTGTAAAACGTTCTTCGGATTTTTCCCATTCTAAAATAGACATTGTTTATAGCTCATTTTTATTAGGGTTAAATTTTCCTTTGGAAACCAGAAAAATCCCTTTATAAAATTATTTAGCTTAGCTGGTTATTTTAAATAAAAACGACTGCAGCAATTTTGAGTTAATTTTAACGATTATACTCTGCTCTAGTTTCTTGTATAAAAACTTCAAGTTCATTAAGTGTTGGCTCAATTCCTTTTTCATTATGCATTTCAAACCAATCATAGATATCACTAATGATTACAGAACCATCTTGTAAGCATAACTCATCGTTTTTCAACCAAACATCAGGAGAGCGAAATGAAGGTTTTGTATACCAATTACAATAAGTATAGCCATTGCTTTTTATATATGACTCTACATACAAGTTGAAAGGGATTACTAGCAAAAGAAATAAAGGTAATGCAATAAACAACCCTTTAACAAAGCCTGTCATTAAGTATTCAGATTTATAATTTAATAACTTCTGAATAGAAGCTAAAAAAAATAAAGAAAAAGGGAAAAGGAAAAAAAGTAAAAGAACCTTTCCACTTTTTTCTTTAATAAAAGAACTAGACCCAACAGCTTCCAGTAAACTAATTTCTGAGATGACGGTATAAATTAGAGCAAAGCAAAGAATGCAAATTACGATAGACCCTAACAAATTTATACATAATTCTTTAAAAGCGAGGTTTCTGCCACTCTTACTTGCTTTTTCCCATTTAAATATTTTCATAATATTTTTATGCTCGGAACCCCAAATAATGCACCGAATACTCCATAAGGGTCTTCACTCAGTGCTTTATTAAAGCTTATAAATAATGAATAGACTATTACCTGACAAGATACTTTTTAACTGACTTTGGCGTTGTCTTTCAACGATTGCCCAATGAGCATAAGCTGACATGTTACACTTCCTTCAGTTATATTTTAATGTGCTATTGAATAATCTAATTAAGATATATAGACAATAAAAAAGCGAGTTATAAAACTCGCTTTAAATATTTAATAAGTAATGGTCATTACTATTTTTTAACAGGACGTTTCCAACCATCTAAATTACGTTGCTTGCCACGTGCTACAGCTAGCTGATCATCCGCTACGGCATTGGTAATAACAGAGCCTGCGCCAACGGTTGCTGTAGCACCAATATTTACAGGAGCAACCAGTGACGAGTTAGACCCTATAAAGGCATTATTGCCAATAATGGTTTTTGCTTTATTCACGCCATCGTAGTTACAGGTAATTGTGCCTGCGCCAATATTCACTTTCTCGCCAATTTCAGCATCACCTAAGTAACTTAAGTGGTTTGCTTTAGAACCTTTGCCTAAACGGGTTTTTTTCATTTCGACAAAATTACCAATGTGCGAGTCTTCTTCCATTACTGCACCAGGGCGAAGGCGGGCGTATGGACCGAGTGTACATTTAGCCGCAACTGATGCATCTTCAATTAGTGTATTAGCTTTAATAATAACATTATCGCCGATGCTACAGTTTTTAAGTACGCAGTTAGGACCAATTTGTACGTTATTACCTAAGGTTACTGTACCTTCAAAAATAACGTTGATATCGATGAGGACATCTTCACCTGTTTTAACGTCGCCACGTACGTCAATACGTGCAGGGTCAGCAAGGGTGGCCCCATTTAGCATGAGTTCTTCTGCTTGCCATGCTTGGTAAGCACGCTCTAATCCTGCAAGTTGTACGCGGTTATTTGCACCTTCAACTTCCATTGGGTGATCAGGCTGTGCTGATGTAATTTCTACGCCTTTACTATGCGCCATAGCAACTATATCTGTTAGGTAGTATTCACCTTGGGCATTATTGTTGGATAAATTACCTAACCAGCTTTTTAAAAGCTTACCATTAACCGCCATAATGCCGGTGTTTACTTCGTTAATAAGTAACTGCTCTGCATTGGCATCTTTTTGCTCAACAATACCCACTAGCTTGCCATCAACACGTAGCATACGCCCATAACCATTTGGGTTTGCTAAATTAACGGTTAATACTGCTAAGCCATTTTTAGGTGTCGCTGCTAATAAGCGTTCAAGTGTAGATTGCTTTGTTAAAGGTACGTCACCGTATAAAACCAGTACGGTGTCGTCGTCATTTATATGTGGGTTAGCTTGTGCCACTGCATGGCCTGTACCTAGCTGTTCAGCTTGCAGCACCCAGTTTACGTTATTATCGGCTAATTGTTGTTGTAATAGTTCGCCGCCGTGACCATAAACTAAGTTAGTCGATGTAGCACCTAGCGCATTGGCATTATCGATAACATGTTGCACCATAGGTTTACCTGCCACTTTATGCAGTACCTTAGGGAGAGCAGAGCGCATACGGGTACCTTTACCCGCTGCAAGAATAACCGTTGTTAGAGCCATTAAAACAATTTCCTTTTTCCGTTGTTTTAGCTTAATAGAATAAGTGTGCTTCAAAGTAGATTACGTAAGTCACATCATGTGCAAATACTCAGTAGGCTAAGCAATGACTACTGAATCTTAACTTAAGCAAAGTAACACCTAATAGAATAGGGTTATTGTAGCGAGGATCTTGCGTAGATATAAGTAATAATGAAGAGATATTAGCCATAACGATTAATTTATTTACAAATAGCGACAGGATTTATCATCAGGCACAAAAAAGCCCACATAAAGTGGGCTTTTAAAAACCAGATAGGCTTACTTTTTACGTAATTGCTGAATAACGCGCAGCTGAGCAATTGCTTCAGCTAGTTGCATTGCGGCTTGATTGTAATCAAGCTCAGCAGATGCACCTTTTGCCATTTGGGCTTCAGCGTCACGTTTAGCTTGCTCTGCAGCTTTCTCGTCCAGGTCTTCACCACGAACAGCTGTATCAGCAAGTACGGTCACTATGTTCGGTTGAACTTCTAGTGTACCGCCAGCAATATAGATGAGTTCTTCTTCACCAAATTGCTTAACTAAACGTACCATACCAGGTTTAAGGGCAGTTAGTAGTGGGGCGTGACCGGCATTAACACCTAACTCACCTTCACTACCAGATACTTGAATAGATTCTACTAAACCAGAAAATAATTTCTCTTCAGCACTTACTACATCAAGATGTACAGTCATAGCTGCCATACTACCCTCCTAATTACATGCTTTTGGCTTTTTCTTGAGCTTCTTCAATAGAGCCAACCATGTAGAACGCTTGCTCTGGCATATCATCAAACTCACCGTTTAAGATACCTTTGAAGCCTGCAATTGTGTCTTTAAGTGAAACGTATTTACCTGGCGCACCTGTAAATACCTCTGCCACGAAGAATGGCTGAGATAGGAAACGCTGGATTTTACGTGCACGAGATACAAGTTGCTTATCTTCGTCAGAAAGCTCGTCCATACCTAGAATCGCGATGATGTCTTTAAGTTCTTTGTAACGCTGAAGAACTGTTTGAACGCCGCGCGCTATACCGTAATGCTCTTCACCGATTACTTGTGGATCAAGCTGACGTGAAGATGAATCAAGAGGGTCTACCGCTGGGTAGATACCTAGTGATGCGATATCACGTGAAAGTACCACTGTTGCATCTAAGTGAGCAAACGTTGTTGCTGGAGATGGATCCGTTAAATCATCCGCAGGTACGTATACCGCTTGGATTGAAGTAATTGAACCAGTCTTAGTAGATGCGATACGCTCTTGAAGTACACCCATTTCTTCAGCAAGTGTAGGCTGGTAACCTACCGCTGATGGCATACGACCAAGAAGTGCTGATACTTCTGTACCCGCAAGTGTGTAACGGTAGATGTTATCTACGAAGAAAAGTACGTCGCGACCTTCGTCACGGAACTTCTCAGCCATAGTAAGACCTGTTAACGCTACGCGTAAACGGTTACCCGGTGGCTCGTTCATCTGACCGTATACAAGCGATACTTTATCAAGTACGTTTGAATCGTTCATCTCATGGTAGAAATCGTTACCCTCACGAGTACGCTCACCAACACCTGCGAATACTGAGTAGCCGCTGTGCTCGATTGCGATGTTACGGATAAGTTCCATCATGTTTACGGTTTTACCAACACCGGCACCACCGAATAAACCAACTTTACCACCTTTAGCGAATGGACATACAAGGTCGATTACCTTGATACCCGTTTCTAAAAGTTCAACTGAGCTTGATTGCTCTTCGTAAGTAGGTGCTGCACGGTGGATAGACATACGCTCGTCTTCACCGATTGGACCTGCTTCATCAATTGGCTCACCAAGTACGTTCATGATACGACCTAAGGTCTTAGTACCAACTGGAACTTGAATTGCTTCGCCTGTGTTTTCTACTGAAGCACCACGACGTAAACCGTCTGTAGTACCTAGTGCGATAGTACGTACCACACCGCCACCTAGCTGCTGTTGAACTTCTAAAGTCAAACCAGCTAAATCGCCATCTGTTACTTTTAGCGCGTCATATACGGCTGGCACGCTGTCTTGTGGAAATTCGATATCCACAACGGCGCCGATAATTTGGACGACCTTACCTAAACTCATGTCTATTCCTCTCGTTAATCTTTGCCTGAAGCATTAAACTGCTGCTGAACCAGAACAAATCTCACTAATTTCTTGTGTGATTGCTGCTTGGCGAGCTTTGTTATATACAAGCTGTAACTCATCCATAAGGTCACCGGCATTATCAGTTGCAGCTTTCATTGCAACCATGCGGGCAGCCTGTTCAGAGGCAGCGTTTTCAACTACACCTTGGTATACTTGAGATTCAATGAAACGTACTAACAAAGACTCTAAAATAGCCTCTGGGTTTGGTTCATATAAGTAATCCCACGCATGTGTAGATACTTCTTCTTCAGCTTTTGGCAAAGGGAGTAACTGATCTACTATTGGCTCTTGCTTCATGGTATTAACAAAGTTGTTATATACCAGGAATAAACGGTCAATTTTACCTTCAGAGAATGCATCTAGCATTATTTTTACCGGACCAATTACGTCCTGTACTGAAGGCTTATCTCCAAGACCTGCTTTTTTAGCAAGCACTTGACCACCAAAACGTTGAAAGAAGCCAGCTGCTTTACTACCTAAAGTAGCAAAATCAGCATCTACGCCTTTCTCTTTCCACGCTTTAATGTCTAATGCAACTTTCTTAAACTCATTTGAGTTTAAGCCGCCACATAGACCACGGTCAGTAGAGATAACAATATAACCAACTCGTTTTACTTCACGTTCTTCTAAGAACGGGTGAGTAAAATCAAGATTTGCTTGAGCAACACGACCAATCACTTTACGTAATTTTTCAGCGTATGGACGGCTTGAAGCCACTCGTTCTTGCGCCTTTTTCATTTTAGACGCAGCAACCATTTCCATTGCGCTAGTGATCTTTTGAGTATTTTTAATACTGCCGATCTTGCTTTTAATCTCTTTTCCGCTGGCCATGACTCTCTCTCCGAATCAAGGTGTGCTTTAGGATATAAAGCACACCATTAATAACTAAATTACCAAGTTTGCGTAGACTTGCACTTCTCTAGAAGTTCTTTAAGCTGCGCTTCGATCTCGGCGTTGTAGTTACCAGTTTCATTGATTTGAGCCATAAGCTCTGCGTATGTGCTATTTGCGAAAGAAAGTAATGCCGCTTCGAAATCCATGATTTTAGAGATTTCGATGTCTTGCAAGTAACCTTTCTCAGCTGCGAATAACGACAAAGACATTTCAGCAACAGACATTGGCGCGTACTGTTTCTGCTTCATTAGCTCTGTTACACGCTCACCATGCTCAAGTTGAGCACGAGTAGCATCATCAAGGTCAGACGCGAACTGCGAGAACGCAGCTAATTCACGGTACTGAGCTAGGGCTAGACGGATACCGCCACCTAGTTTCTTAACGATTTTAGTTTGTGCAGCACCACCAACACGCGATACCGAGATACCAGCATTTACTGCCGGACGGATACCTGAGTTGAATAAGTCAGTTTCTAAGAAGATCTGACCATCGGTGATAGAGATAACGTTTGTCGGTACGAACGCAGAAACGTCGCCGCCTTGAGTTTCAATGATAGGCAATGCCGTCAATGAACCTGTTTTACCTTTCACTTCACCATTAGTGAACTTTTCTACGTAATCAGTGTTTACACGTGATGCACGCTCTAAAAGACGCGAGTGAAGGTAGAATACGTCACCAGGGTATGCTTCACGGCCTGGTGGACGCTTAAGTAGCAATGAGATTTGACGGTAAGCAACAGCTTGCTTAGATAAATCATCATATACGATTAATGCGTTTTCACCACGGTCACGGAAGTATTCACCCATAGTACAGCCCGAGAACGGTGCTAAGTACTGAAGTGCCGCAGATTCAGAAGCAGATGCTACAACTACGATAGTATTTGCAAGTGCACCGTGCTCTTCTAATTTACGTACTACGTTAGCAATAGTAGATGCTTTTTGACCAACCGCTACGTACACACACTTAACGCCTGTGTCTTTTTGGTTGATGATTGCATCGATTGCTAGTGCAGTTTTACCTGTTTGGCGGTCACCGATAACAAGCTCACGCTGACCACGACCAACTGGGATCATCGCATCGATAGATTTGTAACCAGTTTGTACTGGCTCATCTACTGATTGACGCTCGATTACACCTGGTGCAATTTTTTCTACAGGTTCAAAACCGTCGTTATCTAAAGCGCCTTTACCATCGATAGGAGCACCTAGCGTGTTTACAACACGACCAAGTAGACCCGCACCAACAGGCACTTCTAAGATACGACCAGTTGTGTATACTTTTACGCCTTCTGTAAGGTCAGCGTAAGGACCCATTACTACTGCACCAATTGAGTCGCGCTCAAGGTTTAGTGCGATAGCATAACGGTTGCCAGGAAGCTCAATCATCTCACCTTGCATACAGTCAGCTAGACCGTGGATGCGAATGATACCGTCAGTAACAGATACAATTGTACCTTCGTTACGAGCTTCACTTACAACTTCGAACTTCTCAATACGTTGTTTGATCAGATCTGAAATTTCAGTGGAATTAAGTTGCATGCTCTTTTTCCCAATTACGATTGTAGTGTTGTGGCTAAGCGATTTAATTTACCGCGTAAAGAGCCGTCAATTACAGTGTCGCCTGCCTTAATAATAAGGCCGCCAACTACTGTAGCGTCTTCACTACAATTCAGCTTAACTTTGCGTGCGAAACGTTTTTCAAGTGCCGCTACCAATGATTCTTGCTGGGCTGCAGCAAGAGGTGTTGCCGAAATCACATCAATATCGATTTCTTTTTCATAGTCTGCTTTTAAAGCAGAAAATAAATGAGCAACTTCAGGTAGTGCAATCAAACGTCCATTTTCAGCCATCACCTTAACTAGGTTCTGACCTTGTTCGTTGAGCTGCTCACCACATAAGTTAATAAATAACTCAGCTTGTGCGGTAGCAGTAGGCAATCCAGCTAAAATGGTAGATGCCTGTTCATTGCTGGCAACGTGGCCAGCAAAGAACAACATGTCATTCCAGCTTTCAATAGCGCCTTTTTCAACGGCAAGTTCAAAAGCCGCTTTAGCGTATGGGCGAGCGATAGTAGTCAATTCAGACATGCTCATACCCTCCTAATTACAGCTCAGCGACAAGTTTTTCAACGATGTCACTATGTGCGGCTTGATTGATTTCGCGCTCTAAAATTCTTTCTGCGCCAACCACTGCCAGAGTTGCTACTTGCTTACGTAGCTCTTCTGTCACACGGTTACGCTCTGATTCAATTTCAGAGTGCCCTTGAGCAATAATTTTTTCACGCTCTTGCTGACCACGAACAGTTTCTTCGTCAACAATTAGCACGGCACGCTTTTTAGCTTGATCAATGATATCAGCCGCTTGAGCCTTTGCATCTTTAAGCTGTTCTGCAGCTTTCTGTTGCGCTAGTTCTAAGTCTTTCTCGGCTCTATCAGAGGCAGCTAAACCATCTTCGATTTTCTTCTGGCGAGCTTCAATTGCACCGTTTAGTGGTGGCCATACGTATTTCATACAAAATAATACGAACACCGTAAACGCAATTAATTCACCGATAAGAGTGGCGTTTAAGTTCACAACCGCTCCTCCTTAAATAGTAAGCTGTTCAAAAAATAAAATTAAAGTACGAACAACAATACCATCGCGATACCAACACCAATCATTGCTACAGCATCGATTAGACCAGCAAGGATAAACATTTTAACTTGTAGCGATGGTGCTAGCTCAGGTTGACGTGCACATGCTTCAAGGAATTTACCGCCCATGTTACCAAAACCGATTGCTGTGCCGATTGCACCGAAACCGATAAGTAAAGCTACTGCGATGTATTTTAAGCCGTTTAATAATTCTAAAGCTTCCATTTATTTCTCCAAAGTTTCAATTGTATTAAAAGTAAAAGTAAAATTGTAAATATAGTAATTAGTGATTATCTGAACTTGCCATGCTTAGGTATACGATTGTAAGCATCATGAATACGAATGCCTGCAATACGATTACTAAGATATGGAATACAGCCCACACAAAGTGCAACGGTAGTTGCATTAAACCTACAGCACCTATAAGGATGAAGATTAACTCACCTGCATATAAGTTACCGAACAAACGCAGAGCCAGTGAAAACGGCTTAGAAACCAATGCGATAAGTTCTAGTAATAGGTTGAATGGGATTAAAAGAATCTGCATAGCTGTATTGTTTGAACTAAACGGGTGAAGTGTTAGTTCTTTAATAAAACCGCCGATACCTTTGATTTTAATTGAGTAACCAATCATTAGAATGAACACGCCCAGCGCAAGTGCAGCTGTCATGTTGATATCTGTAGTTGGTACAATTTTCATGTATACGTCGTGTGAATCCATACCGAATGCAGTTTCGCCAACAAAGCCAGCAAATGCAGGTAGGAAGTCAACTGGGATTAAATCCATTAAGTTCATTAAGAATATCCAAACGAATATTGTTAATGCTAATGGTGCAATTAGCTTACTTTTACCGTGGAAGGTATCGCGTACGTTGTCGCCAACGAACTCAACAACCATTTCAATGAAACATTGAAGTTTTCCAGGTACACCCAGAGTTGATTTTTTTGCGGCACTACGGAAGATCCATAAAAATATTAGACCTAGTCCGATAGACCATGCGAGGGTATCTATATGCCATGTCCAGAAGCCACTATCCGTACATGCTTTATTGAAGGCAAGACCGGCGTCGGTCGAGCACATCTTAGCATTGGTTAAGTGGTGCTGAATATGGCTAGATAGAGTAACTTCTTCTGCAGCCATGTTATATCCCAAAAGTTAATGTTTAAAAAAAACGGGTGTAAACAATCCTGTAAACAACACCAACACATAAGCACAAAAGAAAGGTAGCAGTACTACCGGATAAAGCTTTAGCATTAGTGCAAACAAAACGATTGTTAGCATAAATTTTAATCCGTTGCCGCGTTTTAACGAGGCATACGCTTGATTTGCTCGACTTGCACCCATATATCTGAATGCATAAAGCGCGAATACAAAGTTAGGAAGTACTGCGACTGCGCCACCAGCTAGAGCTGAAAGTGCGGCATTGGTTTCCCAACCTATAAAAATTATTAGTGCAGCTAAAAGGGCTACAAATCCCTGAAGGCAAATTAATTTTAATGCGGCAAGCCTATACGGGCTCGCTAACTTATTAGTCACTTTTAATTAACCTTTATGACGCTCTAATTGTCAGGGTATGAAAACTGGCGAAATTATACTTAATCCTGCCAGTTTTGCAACTTGAGTAGGTGCTTTGTAACACAAAATCGCTGTAAATGTCCCTTTTTAGACATCCAATGAATTAATGGTGGGAATAGTCTTGATTGATACGGTTTAAAATACCGTCTAACTCGTCAAGATTAGTGTAAGAAATAACCAACTTCCCTTTGCCTTTTTTGTTGTAATTTATTTCTACCTTTGCCCCTAGGTTATCAGCAAGCTGCTGCTCTAACTGTTTAACATCTGGGTCTTTTTCTATTACTTCTTTTGCTGGAGCTGGCTCTAAAATAGAGCGTACTAGTTTTTCTGTTTCGCGAACGGTCAATGCCTTTGCAACAGCTAAACGGGCTGCATCTGATTGCACTTCACCTTCAAGTGCTAACAGGCAACGTGCGTGGCCCATTTCAATGTCACCATGCTCTAACAAAATTTTTACATCGTTATTTAGATTATTTAAGCGTAATAAGTTAGTCACGGTCGTACGTGATTTACCAACGGCATCAGCCACTTGTTGATGCGTTAACTCAAACTCATTAAGCAACCGATTAAGTGCAATCGCTTCTTCCATAGCGTTTAAGTCTTCACGCTGAATATTTTCAATCAGAGCAATAGCAACGGCAGCTTCATCAGGTACGTCTTTAATAATACAGGGTACAAACTCAAGCTTAGCTATTTGCGCAGCACGCCAACGACGTTCACCGGCAATAATCTCATAGCTGTTATGCGCAACAGGGCGCACAACGATAGGTTGAATAATTCCTTGTGAGCGTATCGAACTGGCGAGTTCTTCGAGTGCCTCTTCAGACATGTCTTTACGAGGTTGGTACTTACCTGAGTGTAAAAGCTCGATCGGTAGTTTTTGTAATTCACTGTTACTAGGCTGCGCTGCATTTTCAACTGCGCTGGTTACGTTAGCAGTATCCTGTTCCTTGCCTTCGCTTGGTGCAGGTTTAGATGAACTTAAAAGCGCATCGAGTCCTCGGCCTAAACCTCGTTTTTTAGCAGACATGTTATTTTTTTACCTCAAAGTTAGGCGACAACGGGAGTTGTTTTTTCTTTTCTGCGTAGCATTTCACCAGCGAGAGCTAAATAAGCTTTCGCGCCACTTGATGCTCGATCGTAGTACATTGCTGGGGCACCAAAACTTGGGGCTTCTGCAAGTCGAACATTACGTGGGATCACCGTACGGTATACTTTATCGCCAAAATGTTGTTTTAATTGTTCTGATACATCATTTGCTAGTCGATTACGCGGATCGTACATAGTACGAAGTATGCCTTCAATCTGTAAGTTAGGGTTAACTAACTTAGCAAGTTGCGTAATCGTGTCCATTAATGCTGTTAATCCTTCCAGTGCATAATATTCACATTGCATAGGTACTAAAATAGAATCGGCAGCGGCCATGGCATTAACGGTTAACATATTTAAAGAAGGCGGGCAGTCTATAAAAATAAACTCATACTGATCTTGTATTTTTTCAAGCGCGTTACGCAAACGTACTTCTCGCGCAAATAATTCCATCAGCTTAACTTCTGCAGCGGTCACATCACCGTTTGCAGCAATCATATGATATTCGCCTGAGGTTTCTTTAATAATCACTTCATCAATAGGCTTATCTTCTATGAGCAAGTCATAGATAGTAGGGACGTCACCATATTTGTCGACTCCACTGCCCATGGTCGCATTGCCTTGCGGGTCGAGATCTATTAACAGCACTTTACGCTTCGTTGCAGCCATAGATGCAGCGAGATTAACGGCAGTGGTAGTTTTACCTACTCCACCTTTTTGATTTGCTAATGCGATGACTTTTGCCACAGTGTCTCTGATCCCTAGTCTTTAGAAAGAATTATTAAATGTCGTTGTGCATCTAAATCCGGTACTTCTAATGCAATTTTTTGCTCAAACTTAACACCTGTAGGGAGTGAGTCTAATTCCTCACTTGGAAATACCCCTTTAAGTGCAATGAACTTACCTGAATGATCAATTAAGTGCGAGCACCAGTCAATCATATCTTGTAACGATGCAAATGCACGACTTAGTACGCCATCTAATTTAACACTTGGTTGATATTCTTCAACTCTTGACTGCACCGGGGTGACATTATCAAGACCAAGCTCATGTTTAACATGCATTAAAAAACGTACACGTTTACCTAAACTATCTAATAATACAAACTGCGTTTCAGGTAAGGCAATAGCTAACACTATGCCCGGTAAACCAGGACCTGTGCCAACATCAATATAATGATGACCGGTCAAGTGAGGAGCAACAACTAGGCTATCCATTATATGTTTAACCATCATTTCTTGAGGCAAACGTACCGAGGTTAAGTTATAGGCTTTATTCCACTTATCGAGTAATTCAACATAGCGGACAAGTTGTTGCTGTTGTTTTTGTGTTAGCGCAATATCAGTTTGCGCTAACAAAGTTGTTAATTGTTGCTGTAACACAATGTACCTTTACCGTTACGCAGTTTTGCGTAACAAGCCTTGCTTCTTCAGATACACTAATAATAGCGAAATCGCCGCTGGGGTGATACCAGAAATACGCGAAGCTTGGCCGATAGTGTCTGGACGAGCATCAATTAGCTTAGCAACTACTTCGTTTGATAAACCAGAGACGGTTTTATAATCAAACTCTTTTGGTAAAATTGTTTCTTCATGACGAAGCTGCTTATTGATCTCATCTTGTTGACGCGCGATATAACCTGCGTACTTTGTATGAATTTCAACCTGTTCTAGGGCGGCCTGATTAGTGAACTCAGATCCGAGTCCTTCGATCGCCATCAAGTCGTTATAACGCACTTCTGGACGACGCAGTAATTCTTCTAAGCTGGCTTCACGCACAAGTGGTGTTTTTAGTAATTCGTTTACTTTATTAACCATGGCATGATCTTTATGGATCCAGGTATCTTTAATACGCTGTTTCTCTTTAGCGATCACTTCCATTTTTTCGTTGAATGCTTGCCAACGTTCATCGTTAACTAGACCTAGTTCACGACCTTTTTCAGTTAAACGAATATCAGCGTTGTCTTCACGAAGTAGCAAACGGTATTCAGCGCGGCTAGTAAACATACGGTACGGTTCTTTTGTACCCAGTGTTGCTAAGTCGTCAATCAGTACGCCAACATAGGCTTCATCACGACGTGGTGTCCACGACACTTTACCTTGTACTTGTAATGCTGCATTCATACCTGCGATCAGACCTTGCGCACCCGCTTCTTCGTAACCGGTAGTACCATTAATTTGACCAGCAAAAAATAAACCATCAATAAACTTTGTTTCTAATGATTGTTTTAAATCGCGTGGATCAAAAAAGTCATATTCAATAGCATAGCCAGGACGACAAATGTGTGCGTTCTCAAAGCCGGTGATCGATTGCACAATTTCTAACTGCACATCGAACGGTAAGCTAGTTGAAATACCGTTAGGGTATAACTCGTATGACGTTAAACCTTCTGGCTCTACAAATATCTGGTGTTTATCTTTATCTGCAAAACGGACAATTTTATCTTCAATAGACGGACAGTAACGTGGGCCTATTCCTTCGATAACACCTGAGTACATAGGTGAGCGATGTAAGTTTTTGCGAATAACATCATGTGTTTTTTCATTGGTGTAAGTGATGTAACACGGAATTTGTTGTGGATGGTCGCTTTGTTTACCCATAAATGAGAATACCGGTGTTGGTGCATCACCTGGTTGTTCTTGCATTTTACTAAAATCAACAGTCCGGGCATCAATACGCGGTGGCGTGCCTGTTTTTAAACGATCTACTCTAAATGGTAATTCACGTAAGCGATCAGCTAAGGCAATTGAAGGCGGATCGCCAGCTCGGCCACCTTTGAAATTTTCAAGGCCGATATGAATTTGACCGCCTAAGAATGTACCCACGGTTAGTACCACACTAGGTGCACTAAAACGTAAACCCATTTGTGTCACCACACCGGTTACACGATCATTTTCAACGATT
Organism: Pseudoalteromonas sp. S1608; assembly: GCF_005887265.1. Lineage (GTDB taxonomy): Bacteria > Pseudomonadota > Gammaproteobacteria > Enterobacterales > Alteromonadaceae > Pseudoalteromonas > Pseudoalteromonas undina. Next base: position 27,592 of record NZ_PNDK01000035.1, on the reverse strand, counting down.
AGATCATCACATGATTGCTGAAAAATCTTTAAGTTTTCTTGGTTTTGAAGTGTGTTTTGAATAGCCGCTTTGTACAAGGCACGATCCGCTTGTGCACGCGTCGCTCTTACAGCAGGGCCTTTAGAAGAATTAAGCGTGCGGAATTGGATCCCGCCTTTGTCAATAGCTTGAGCCATTGCGCCACCTAGTGCATCAATTTCTTTAACCAGATGGCCTTTGCCAATGCCACCAATTGCTGGGTTACAAGACATTTGACCAAGGGTATCCATATTGTGAGTCAGCAGCAGGGTATTCATCCCCATACGGGCAGCTGCCAATGCGGCTTCAGTGCCTGCATGTCCACCACCTACTACGATAACGTCAAAATTTTCGTGAAAAATCATTAATGGGATCCTACTTAAATCAAACCAGTAAACTTCAAAAGGGAGCGTATTCTACCTAGAAATTAGCAGAAGATAAATGATTAAACAGTGCTCAAGATCTAAGTAAGTGATCTCTAATAATATAAAGGATCTTTTAAAGAGATCTTTTAATACTATTACTACTACTGATTGGGTTTTCTGTTGATAAGCTTTAGATCATGATTAAAAACATATAATTAGATCGGATCTAAAGGTGTTAGTATGATCGGATCTTCAGGCAAATAAGCTCTGATCAAAACAGGCTGTTATACACAGGCCGATCAAGTCTCGATCTTATCCCATGGATAAGCATGGCTAAAAAAGCAGTTTAATCAGTGTTTATCCACAAAACTTATTAAATTATTAGCAAATTGTGGGTAACTTTATTTATAACTTTTCGCTTGATCTTTCTATTTTAAACCTGTCTGTGCTATCCATGAGTCTAACCAAGCTAAGGCCGTATCTTCGGGCAGTGCTTCATCAAGAATATTAAGCTCTAAACGTTGTGCTACTTTTACAGCGCCTTTTTGGCTTAAAAGAGTATCTACATTACGTCCTGCAAGGTTATAAGTGTCGTAACTAGTATCGCCAAGCGCAATAACCGAATACTTTAAATGCGAAAGATCATCCACTTGCGATACTTGTTCGATAAAACCAATCAGGTTGTCAGGGTAATCACCCGCACCGTAGGTTGATGTACAAACCAACCAAATAGTATTTTGTTGATCTATTTCATTAAATTCAGGTTGATCATGTAGTTGGCTATTAATCCCTTGGTTGTTAAGTGCATCATTTAACTGCTCTGCAACGTACTCGGCGGATCCCATTTGACTACCAACGATAATATTTACTGAACTCATGAATATGGCTGATCACTATTAGTTTTAATTGCTGCCTATGATAGCTCAGTGAGTATAACAGTAAAGTTAAGAGTGTTATTTTGTATAACTATTTTTGTGGTAATTTAAGCCTTGGTATTAATTTCTTTCTTAACTTGTTGATTATTAATGATTTAACAAAATATCTTTAAATGTAATCTTCTGATCAAGTTGTTGATAAGGTTGGGGAAAGCTCTGCTTAACTAAAAACTAATATTATTAATAGTTTGCTAAGTTATTGATTTTATATTGAGTGTTAACCACCAGCTAGTACAAATTTATAGATAAAGGCGTGTTGATCTTAGTGTGGATACAAAGCATGTTGATAACTTAAAATTGGGATCGAAAATAATTTTAAAAAATGATCTGTTTATGCAGATCAGACTAAAAATCCATTTTTATTTTCTAAAAATCGCTATTTAGCTTATTTAAACACAGCATATTTTTACTTTTTATCGCTTTTAATTCATTTTCAAAGCAATAAAACCCCAATTGTGGATAACTGATCTGCAAAAAAATAATTTTCATCAATTTAAACTAAGAAAATAACTATGTTTTGCTGGTGGAGTGGGCGATCAAACTTACTTTTTAGGTACGTTTTATTTTTATGGTTTGATAATTACCTATGCCCAAGCTTGGAAAGCTAATGTAATAGGTTCTCTTTTAGGGCGAAATAAGCTTAATTTTTTACTATTAATGTAGGTAGTTTATCTGTTGTTTGTTGTGATTATAGGTTTAGCCCATCTGCCTTAAACACATTTTTAAACATGAATGGAGGCTAATATTGGTGCAATTTAGCTGTATCTTTTAGCCTGTTTGGTTTTTAAAGTGAGTTATTAAAATACATTTTGGCGAGTCGATATTAAAAATAGTAGGGCATTAAAAAGGGCACCTAGGTGCCCTTAATGATTCAATTATTAGTTCAACTATTTACCGATACAGAACGAGCTGAAAATTTTGCCAAGCAAATCATCAGAAGTAAATTCACCAGTTATTTCGTTAAGATACTGCTGTGTTAAACGCAGTTCTTCAGCGAGGATTTCACCGGCCACGTGCATCTCTAATTGTGTTTTACCGGTATCTAAGTGATAGGCTGCGTGTTCCAGTGCATCTAAGTGACGACGGCGTGCCATAAACCCGCCCTCTGTGGCACCATCAAAACCAATGCAGGCTTTTAAGTGCTCACGCACTAGTTCTATACCGTCAGCATTTTTAGCGCTTAAACTGATGACCGGATATTGTTGCTCTTGATCCATACCAACCGTATCACCAGATAAATCGGCTTTATTCCTGATCACGGTTACGCCCATACCTTGGGGTAATTTAGCCATAAATTCAGGCCAAATAGCATGTGGATCGGTATCAGTTGTATCGGTACCATCAAGCATAAATAATACCCGATCGGCTTGGTTTATTTCATCCCAGGCACGTTCAATACCTATTTGCTCAACTTTATCTGGGCTTTCTCGTAAGCCTGCGGTGTCGATTATATGCAGTGGCATACCATCTATATGTATATGCTCACGTAATACGTCACGAGTGGTGCCAGCTATTTCAGTTACGATGGCCGCTTCTCGCCCTGCTAATGCATTAAGTAAGCTTGATTTACCTGCATTAGGGCGACCAGCAATTACGACGCGCATACCTTCGCGCATTATGCTGCCTTGTTTGGCTTGATTGGTTACGGCATTAAGCTGCTCAATAATGGCATTTAAATCACCGCCCACTTTTCCGTCTGATAAAAAATCGATTTCTTCATCAGGAAAATCAATAGCGGCTTCTACGTACATCCGCAAGTGAATGACTTTTTCAACTAAGGTTTCTATGTGCTTAGAAAATTGGCCTTGAAGTGACTGTAGGGCGCTTTTAGCCGCTTGCTCACTGGTTGCATTAATTAAGTCGGCGATTGCTTCTGCTTGAGTTAAATCAAGCTTGTCGTTCATAAACGCACGCTCAGAGAATTCACCAGGCTTTGCTAAACGTACACCGTCTATTTTACTAATTTCTTTAAGTAGCATATCAAGCACAACAGGGCCGCCATGGCCTTGAAGTTCGAGTACATCTTCACCGGTAAATGAGTGTGGGCCGGCAAAGTAAATCGCAATACCTTGGTCAAGTTGCTGACCTGCAAGGGTGTTAAATGGCACATAGTCGGCATAGCGAACTTTAGGGACTTTACCAATTATTTTTTCAGCAACCTGTTTGGCTAGGTTTCCTGAAACGCGAATAATACCAACACCGCCTCGGCCTGGGGCAGTGGCTTGTGCTGCAATTGTATCGTGATTGATCATGCGGTTTATTTGCCAACTTAAATAACGTAATGGCGGTATTGTAACCTATCAAATAGGCACTCGCGAATGCTGTTATAAAAAATTGGCAATAAAAAAGGCGACCTAAGTCGCCTTTATATAAGTAGGGAGGATTAATCGCCCCTTACTTTAATACCTTTCTTTTCCATGCCACGGTAGATGATTAACATCTGGACAATAGAGATAAGGTTAGACACTAACCAGTAAAGTACTAAACCAGATGGGAACCATAAGAAGAACACAGAGAAGATAACCGGCATAAAGGTCATCATTTTTTGCTGCATTGGATCGGTAACCGTCATAGGTTGTAGTTTTTGCGTTACAAACATACTCGCACCAAATAAGATTGGTAATACGTAGTATGGGTCTTTCGCAGAAAGGTCAGTTAGCCAAAGTACAAATTCAGCGTGACGAAGTTCTGTAGACTCTAAGAATACATAGAACAAGGCTAAGAAGATTGGCATTTGCAGTAAAATAGGGAAACAGCCACCCATAGGGTTTACTTTTTCTTTACGGTACATTTCCATCGTCGCTTGGCCGAATTTTTGACGATCATCGCCATACTTTTCTTTTAGCGCCTTCATCTTAGGCTGTAATGCACGCATTTTAGCCATTGAGGTGTACTGTGCTTTAGTCAGTGGGTACATTAATGATTTAACAATAATAGTGATGGCAATAATTGCTACACCCCAGTTACCTAAAATACTGTGTAACCATTTTAATAGCACAAATAAAGGTTGAGAAATAAACCATAACCAACCGTAATCAACGGTTAAGTCTAAGTCAGTGTGAATCGCTTCAAGTTTATCTGACTCTTTAGGGCCCATGTAATAAGTCGCAGTAAGTACTTGCTCACTACCAGCTTGAACATTTACCGCTTCGTCTTTAACACCAATAATAGCCGCGTTACTTTTAGTGATTAAACTATAAAGTGTATTTGCTTGATCTTGCATTGGTACCCAAGCACTTACAAAGTAATGCTGTATAAAGGCAACATAACCACCCTGGGTGTTTATGTTTAGGTTTTTATCGGCCATATCTGAAAAACTATACTTTTCGTATGGTTCTTCATCAGTACCGTATGCAGCCCCTAAATAGTTTTGATCAACCATGCTGCCTTTTTCTTGTACGGTACGCTTTATTTGTGTGTAAAGCTGAACTTGTACTGGCGAGCTAGTGGTGTTGTTAACTTTATATTCTAAGCCAACATCATATTGACCCTTTTTGAATACATAGGTTTTAGTGAAACTTACACCGTTACTATCAGTAAACTGAAGAGGAACACGAAGTTCATCACCCGTTAAAGTATAAGAAGTTTGTTCTGATTGGTAAGTAGGACGACCATTTGCTGATGCATCTGGGCCATTTAAACCAATTAAACCACTTTGTGAAAAGTATTGTTTACCATCAAACTCACCAAGTAGCATGTAAGGAACATCACTGCCTTTGGTTTCTTTATAATCAATTAAGTCTGTTTCAACAATGTCACCACCTTTGGTGTCAATTTTTACTTTAAACACGTCTGTTGTAATATTTATAACAGCGCGTTTAGCTAAAGTTGTTGAAGCAGGTAAACCTGAGTCTGATGAAGCTGGAACATAATCATCTGATTCTGGTGAATTTGCTTTTAGTGTTTGTGTAGTGGCACTAGGATCGGCTTTTGGTGTGTTGTAGTCATTATTCCACTCTTGAAATAATAAAAACGACACTAGCATTAGGCCGATGAATAAAAACGTGCGTTGCGATTCCATAACAGCTCTTATTTCTCGTGTTGGTGGTTAATACGGGTTAATTTTTCAGGAACGGGGTCGTCTCCGCCTGAATGTAAAGGATGGCATTTTAATATGCGTTTAACAGCTAACCAACTCCCTTTTACCGATCCATGCAAATTAATTGCTTGAATAGCGTAACTAGAGCATGTTGGATTAAAACGACAATGCGGACCTAATAGCGGGCTAATCCACTTTTGATAACCGCGGATAAATAAAACTAAACAACGTGTTGGTAAAGCAGCAAGTGGTTTAAGTAACCTCATGTTGTACATGCCCCTACGTTATGTTTAGTGAATAGATACCATGTATTTAAAGACTCACTATGAGATTTTAAACGCATGATTAAAAGGTGAGCTAAAGATACCTTAATTAACCCTGTAATTCTATTGCTATTGGGTTTGTTTAGTCGATTTAGCTGATTTGTTTGGGCGTTTTTTAAATGGTGGCGGTTTAGGGGCACCAGGTTTGCAGCGTTCATTAATCTTACGCCACAGCTTTGTAAGTTGTTTGGTTAATTCTTCATTAGACTGTTCATCAATGCCACTTTTAACCATCAACACAATATCAATATTATCGAGCGTGTGTTGGTTTAAACGAAAACTTTCGCGAGCAAGACGTTTAATACGGTTTCGTTGACATGCCTTTTTTACACGTTTTTTAGCAACAGTAAGGCCTAACCTAGGTTTAGACTGGTCACTTGGTTTTGCTAATAAGGTAAAGAAAGGAGTTGCAGCCCGAGCGGGTTCGTTAAATATGCGAGAGTAATGCGAGGGAGTTAACAGACGTAACTCCCTGCCAAAGCTAAAGTCTTCCACTTATAAATTAAGCAGAAAGAACTTTGCGGCCTTTAGCACGGCGACGAGCTAATACTTTACGGCCATTTACAGTTGCCATACGAGCACGGAAACCGTGTGTACGTTTGCGTTTTAAAACGCTAGGTTGAAAAGTTCTTTTCATAACAATCTCATCCGATCGGTTAAAGTTAAAACATCCTATGCAGGTCGCGATCCTGGCACAGGTGCCATTGCGAGCGCGAGATATTATAGATGAAGTGACGAAAAGTCAATCATAATAGAGTGCGTAAAGCATGTTTATTTATGATCAATTTTCATGATCCGATAGGATCATCATAAATAAGAAGTTTTCCACAGCCCCTGTATAAAAAGTGAATAAAAGCATGGGAAAAGTAAATTAGATCGTAAATTGTGGTCGCGATCTGCTGCCAGTTTTGTTATGATCTCTAATCAAGCTTTAAAATAAAAATCTATTTAAATCAGTCTGTTATTATATTTATACATCGATATCAACAATTTTACAAAAATCAATCTTTTACTTGTGGATAAAGTGCATTCATAATAGTCGGTCTTGGGCTGCTTATTGAGCCATTTAAACGCAATACAGGTGTGATTTTTGAATCATTATTGATGTGCGGGAATAAAAATTATATCTCTGGGAGTTTTACTGTGTATCTGTCGGTTTGGCAAAGTTGTTTATATGTATTGCAAGATGAATTGCCTTCGCAGCAATTCAGTATGTGGGTCAGACCACTTCAAGCAGAAAGTACCGAAGATACCTTGACGATTTATGCGCCTAATCGTTTCGTACTTGATTGGGTGAGAGAGAAGTACTTAAATAGAATAAATGAATTATTGGTAGAAATTTGTGGTGTAGAAGCACCCGAGTTACGCTTTGATGTAGGTAGTAAGCCGCTATTAAATGCACAAGCTGCACCGGTGGTTGAAACACAATCAGCCCCAAGCACGCAATCAACGGCAAAACAACCACCTCGAGAACAAAAACCGGTTGTAGAACCTGCTCCTAAATCTGGTTATAAATCAAACATTAAAGAAAACTATACCTTTGATAGCTTTGTTGAGGGTAAATCTAACCAATTAGCAAAAGCGGCTGCCACTCAGGTAGCAGACAACCCTGGCTCTGCATTTAACCCTGTATTTATTTACGGTGGTACAGGCTTGGGTAAGACGCATTTATTACATGCGGTAGGCAACGGTATTATGGCCAATAAGCCCGATGCTAAAATTGTTTACATGCATTCAGAACGTTTCGTTCAAGACATGGTTAAAGCACTGCAAAATAATGCGATTGAAGAGTTTAAGCGTTATTACCGTAGTGTTGATGCATTAATGATTGATGACATTCAATTTTTTGCTAATAAAGAACGTTCTCAAGAAGAATTCTTTCATACCTTTAATGCATTATTAGAAGGTAACCAACAAATTATTTTAACCTCTGACCGTTACCCTAAAGAGATTGAAGGGGTTGAAGATCGCCTTAAATCTCGTTTTGGTTGGGGATTAACCATCGCGATTGAGCCGCCAGAGCTTGAAACACGCGTTGCTATTTTGATGAAAAAAGCCCAGCAAAGTAAAATTAACTTACCGCATGAAGTGGCATTTTTTATTGCGAAAAAATTACGTTCAAACGTACGTGAACTTGAAGGGGCATTAAACCGTGTAATTGCTAACGCAAACTTTACCGGCCGCCCAATATCTATCGACTTTGTAAAAGAAGCACTGCGTGATTTATTAGCGCTGCAAGACAAACTAGTCACCATCGACAACATTCAACGTACGGTTGCTGAATACTATAGAATACGTGTATCTGATTTACTGTCTAAGCGCCGTAGCCGCTCTATAGCAAGGCCTCGCCAAGTAGCCATGGCATTATCTAAAGAACTCACTAATCACAGCTTACCTGAGATTGGGGATGCTTTTGGTGGGCGTGACCATACAACAGTACTGCACGCGTGTCGCAAAGTTAAATCATTACGTGACGAAAGCCACGAGATTAAAGAAGATTACCAAAACTTAATAAGAACATTGTCATCTTAGGGCTGACTTTATTATGCAAATAACAATATCAAGAGAACAATTTTTAAAACCATTGGTACAAGTATCGGGTGCCATTGAGCGCAAGCATACGTTACCTATTTTATCTAACGTATTGCTCGTGGTAGAAAATGGCCAGCTTTCAATGACAGGGACAGACCTTGAAATTGAGTTAGTGGCGAGTGTATTTGTAGGTGACGATGTTGCCGATACTAAACTCACATTACCGGCTAAAAAATTACTCGATATTTGTAAAAGTTTACCGGATGGTTCTGATCTTACTTTAAGCTTGCAAGACCATCAGTTACTTTTAACCAGTGGGAAAAGTCGTTTTTCATTGACCACTTTAGCTGCTGAAGATTTTCCTAATTTAGAGCAGTGGGATGGTGAAGTTGAGTTTCAACTAACGCGTTTAGAATTACGTAAATTACTTGAAAGCACACACTTCTCAATGGCAAACCAAGATGTGCGTTATTACTTAAACGGCATGTCGTTTGAAGTTGATAACAGCGATATAAAAACAGTTGCCACTGATGGGCATCGTTTAGCTATTGCACAAAAACAACTTGGTCAGTCGTTAAATACACAGCGCCAATTAATTATACCGCGCAAAGGCGTACAAGAAATTATGCGTCTAATGGTTGCTGATCAAGAGCTGGTAACTATTCAGTTTGGTGCCAACCACATTCGTATTATTGATATTGAATTTACCTTTACGAGTAAATTAGTTGATGGTCGATTCCCTGATTACCGTCGTGTTTTACCGCGCGGTGGCGATAAGGTAATTACCGCGAATCGTGAATGGCTTCGTAATGCTTTTCAGCGTGTGTCGATTTTATCGAACGAAAAGTTTCGTGGTGTACGCTTAAATTTATCAAACGGTTTATTAAAAATTACAGCCAACAACCCAGAGCAAGAGCAAGCTGAAGAAGTGGTTGAAGTAATGTACGAGGGTGATGACCTAGAAATAGGCTTTAATGTCTCTTATGTATTAGATGTATTAAATACATTAAAAACCGAAGATGTATTATTTACCCTTGCCGATTCAAACAGTAGTGCACTTATAGAAGGTGCCGGCGATGAAGAAGCTATGTACGTTGTTATGCCAATGCGTTTATAAGATTATAAATACATAATGAGCTTAAGTCATTTGAGCCTCAAATATTTTCGTAATATTGAGGCACTGACGCTAGAACCAGTTAACGGCGTTAATATAATTTATGGTGAAAACGGCAGCGGAAAAACCAGCCTTTTAGAGGCTATTTATTACCTTTCTCACGGCAAATCTTTCCGAACCTCTAAACATAAAAGCATCATCGCCCATCAACAAGATCAGTTTGTTATTCATGGCCGCAAAGCGTTACACGATTTATCTATTCCAATAGGGATAAGTAAAACCCAAACGGGTGAAACCAATTTAAAAATACAGGGTAAGGCGAGTCGAAAAGTATCTGAACTTGCTCAACTTATGCCAGTGCAAGTTATTACACCAGAAAGCTATTCATTATTTTTTGGTGGCCCTAAAGAGCGCAGAAAATTTTTAGACTTAGGTTTGTTCCACGTGGAACATGAGTTTTTTTTCTTGTGGCAATCGTTTAATAAAGTGCTTAAACAGCGAAATGCATTGTTGAAATCTAAGCCTAAGAATTATTTTGACCAAATCAAGTTTTGGGACAAAGAATTTGTTAGACTGGCTGAACAAATAAATAAATTAAGAATCGCGTATATAACTAGGTTTAAGCAGCAGTTTTTTGATAAAATGTGTGCAGAATTAACGCTAATACGTGATCTAGAAATTAGCTTTAATGCAGGCTGGAAAGAGACCGAATCTCTTTCTGATGCGTTAGAGCAAAGCTTTGAGCGAGATGCTCGCCAAGGCTTTACTAGTAAAGGCCCTCATAAGGCTGATTTTAGTTTTAGTGTCGCTGGCAGCAGTGTTGAGAATGTATTCTCACGCGGGCAGTTAAAGTTATTGTTGTATGCGTTAAAAGTAACGCAAAATAGTTTAATTGAGTCAGAGACAGATAAGCAATCTATATTGCTAATAGATGATTTACCTTCAGAGCTAAGCGAAGATACAAAAGAGAAAGTGGGTCAGTTATTGACTCATTGCAGTTCTCAAATATTTATTTCTTCAATTTTATCTGAAAGTATTTCTGCTGTGGTGGAACCCATGAAACGAGAACTAAAAATGTTCCACGTGAAACATGGCAACCTAATAACAAGATAAGTGGGATTAACCATGTCTGAGAATTATGATTCGTCGAGTATTAAAGTACTTAAAGGATTAGATGCAGTAAGAAAGCGTCCTGGTATGTATATAGGGGACACCGATGATGGTACGGGCTTACACCACATGGTGTTTGAGGTCGTTGATAACTCTATCGATGAGGCCTTAGCCGGTCACTGTGATGATATATTTGTCACAATTCACTTAGACGGTTCGGTATCTGTAAGAGATAACGGCCGTGGTATTCCTACTTCTATACATGAAGAAGAAGGTGTATCTGCAGCTGAAGTTATTATGACGGTATTACACGCTGGTGGTAAGTTTGATGATAACTCTTATAAAGTATCAGGTGGCTTACACGGTGTTGGTGTATCGGTAGTAAATGCATTATCAGAAAAGTTAAAACTAACTATTCGTCGTGAAGGTAAACTTTACGAGCAGTTTTACACTATGGGTGTTCCAGATGCACCACTTGCAGCTATTGGTGATTCTGAAACAACCGGTACTGAGTTACGTTTTTGGCCAAGTGCAGAAACGTTTACTAACCTAGATTTCCATTACGATATTTTAGCTAAGCGTTTACGCGAGTTATCGTTTTTGAACTCAGGTGTGAGCATCATTTTAAATGATGAGCGCGAAGAAAATAAGAGTGACCATTTTAAATACGAAGGTGGTATTAGAGCGTTCGTTGAATACTTAAACCGTAATAAAACGCCTGTACACAAAGGGGTATTCCACTTTACTCACGAACGTGAAGAAGACGGTATTAGTGTAGAAGTATCAATGCAGTGGAATGATGCGTTCCAAGAAAACATTTACTGTTTTACTAATAACATTCCACAACGTGATGGTGGTACTCACTTAGCTGGTTTTAGATCTGCGCTAACACGTACGCTGAATAACTACATGGAAAAAGAAGGCTTTAACAAAAAAGCTAAAACAACCAGTAACGCAACGGGCGATGATGCTCGTGAAGGCTTAACGGCTGTTGTTAGTGTTAAAGTGCCTGATCCTAAGTTCTCATCACAGACAAAAGACAAGCTAGTATCTAGTGAAGTTAAGTCTGCCGTTGAGCAAGCCATGGCTGAAAAATTCACTGAGTTTTTATTAGAAAACCCAATGGATGCTAAAATTGTTGTTGGCAAAATTATTGATGCAGCACGCGCGCGTGAAGCAGCCCGTAAAGCACGTGAAATGACCCGCCGTAAAGGTGCTATGGATTTAGCTGGTTTACCGGGTAAACTAGCGGATTGCCAAGAAAAAGATCCAGCCCAATCTGAACTATATATAGTGGAGGGTGACTCAGCTGGCGGTTCAGCCAAGCAGGGTCGTAACCGTAAGAATCAAGCGATTCTTCCGCTTAAAGGTAAAATCTTAAACGTAGAAAAAGCACGTTTTGATAAAATGCTTTCTTCACAAGAAGTGGCAACGCTAATTACTGCACTAGGTTGTGGTATTGGCCGTGACGAATATAACCCTGAAAAATTACGTTATCATCGCATCATTATCATGACCGATGCCGACGTGGATGGTTCTCACATTCGTACCTTGCTACTAACGTTCTTCTATCGTCAAATGCCGGAAATTGTTGAACGTGGGTACATTTATATTGCTCAGCCTCCACTTTATAAAGTGAAAAAAGGCAAGCAAGAGCGTTATATTAAAGATGATCCAGCATTAGTTGATTACCTTACATCTTTAGCGCTAAGCAATGCAGCACTGTACACTAGTGATAGTGCTGAAGCGGTTGATGGTGAAGCATTAGAGTCAATTGTTCACGATTATCAAAATACGGTTAAAGTTATCGAACGCTTAAAGCGTAAGTATCCGAACACAGTTATGAACCGTTTGATTTACCAAAGTGAGCTGAAAAAAGAAGACCTTTCAGACGAAGCTAAGGTAATTGCTTGGACTAAAGAGCTGGTTGATGACTTAATTGAACGTGACGAAGATGCAACTATTTTCCATGCGGGAACTGAGCACGATACAGAGCGTAACGTGTATTATCCAGTTGTGAATATTCGTCAGCATGGTGTGGATAAAGCACATGTACTTCATTATGACTTTATTACATCAAGAGACTACCAACGCATTGCTGTAACAGGTAAAAACATTGCTAATATCATCACAGAGGGTGCATATATCCAACGTGGTGAGAAAACAAAACCTGTTGATAACTTTGTGGATGCATTGGAATGGTTGATCGCAGAGTCTAAGCGCGGGATCTACATTCAACGCTATAAAGGACTGGGTGAAATGAATCCAAATCAGCTTTGGGAAACCACCATGGATCCAAGCGCACGCCGTATGTTGCAAGTAACAATTGAAGATGCTGTTGCAGCGGATCAATTATTTGCCACTTTAATGGGCGATCAAGTTGAGCCGCGTCGTGAGTTTATTGAAACGAACGCACTGCGTGTGGTTAACTTAGACGTATAAAACATTATCGTAATCACAAAAAAGGAGCCCTAGGCTCCTTTTTTATTTTTTCAAACGCACAAACTGCTTAAAACCTGAGTGTGCACAAGGTATACTGAGGGTAATTTTCACGCTACTTCTCAGATAGTAAAAAGCCAAATATGCAAAAATATGACGTTAAAACCTTTCAAGGTTTGATCCTGGCTTTACAGGATTATTGGGCACAGCAAGGCTGTGTCATTATTCAACCACTTGACATGGAAGTGGGCGCAGGGACATTTCACCCGCAAACATTTTTAAAATCAATTGGCCCAGAGCCAATGTCGAGCGCATACGTTCAACCGTGTCGTCGTCCTACCGATGGCCGTTACGGTGAGAACCCAAACCGCTTGCAACATTACTACCAATTCCAAGTTGTGTTAAAACCATCGCCAGAAAATATTCAAGAGCTTTACTTAGGTTCTTTAGCTGCTGTAGGTATTGATACCCTAACTGACGAAGTTCGCTTTGTAGAAGATAACTGGGAATCACCTACATTAGGTGCGTGGGGCCTAGGTTGGGAAATTTGGTTAAATGGCATGGAGGTAACGCAGTTTACCTACTTCCAGCAAGTGGGCGGTTTAGAATGCTCACCGGTAACGGGTGAGATTACTTACGGCCTAGAGCGTTTAGCAATGTACATTCAAGGCGTAGATAGCATTTACGACCTAGTATGGGCAGACGGCCCATTTGGGCGCGTAACTTACGGTGATGTGTTCCATCAAAATGAAGTTGAGCAATCAACCTATAACTTTGAACATGCAAACGTAGCCGACTTATTTGAACAATTTGATAAATGTGAAGCTGAGAGCCAAAAGCTAATTGAAGCAAGCCTACCATTACCAGCCTACGAGCAAGTAATGAAAGCATCGCACGCATTTAACTTATTAGACGCACGCCATGCTATTTCAGTAACCGAGCGTCAACGTTATATTTTACGCGTTCGTGCGTTATCAAAAGCGTGTGCACAAAGTTATTACGATGCACGTGAAGCACTTGGTTTCCCGCTGTGTAAGGATAAGTAAGCATGTCAGCAGAAAATTTATTAGTAGAAATTGGCACCGAAGAGTTGCCACCAAAAGCACTTCGTAAATTAGCCGAAGCCTTTGCTGCAAACTTAACAGCAGAATTAGAAAGTCTAGAACTAGGTCACCAAGGTGTGAACTGGTATGCATCGCCACGTCGTTTAGGTTTACAAGTAAAAGCACTTGAAGCTAAACAACAAGACAAAGAAGTTGAAAAACGTGGCCCTGCAACTAAAGCCGCTTTTGATGCTGAGGGTAACCCAACTAAAGCAGCCATGGGTTGGGCTCGTGGTTGCGGTATTGAAGTAAAAGATGCGCAAACACTAGAAACAGATAAGGGCGCATGGTTATTGCACATTGCTAAAGTAGCAGGGCAAGAAACCAAAACGTTAATGACCGACGCTATAAGCAAAGCGCTCGCTAAACTACCTATCCCTAAACCAATGCGTTGGGGTGCGAATAAAACACAATTTATTCGTCCTGTGCATACGGTAACTATTTTATTCGGTAGTGAACTGGTTGAGGGTGAAATTCTTGGTAAGCAAGTGAGTAATCAACTGCAAGGCCATCGTTTTCATCACCCTGAAAAAATTAGCATTGATCATGCTGATGATGTGTTTGATGTACTTAAATCAGCTTACGTTGTTGCTGACTACGAACAGCGTAAAGCACAGATTCGCGCGCAAATAGAAGATGCAGCCAAAGCAGTTAATGCCGTTGTTGCCATGGATGAAGACTTACTTGAAGAAGTTACTTCATTGGTAGAATGGCCAGTAACGCTAACAGCCACATTTGAAGAAGCATTTTTAGATGTACCTGCTGAAGCGCTTATTTACACCATGAAAGACGATCAGAAATACTTTCCGTTATTAGATCAAGACGGCAAACTTTTAAATAAGTTTTTGTTTGTCTCTAACATCGAAAGTAAAGATCCTAGTGTAGTTATTTCTGGTAACGAAAAAGTAGTGCGCCCGCGTTTAGCCGATGCGCAGTTCTTCTTTGAAACAGATAAAAAGAAAACATTAGAAAGCCGTTTAGAATCTCTTGATAGTGTATTGTTCCAAAAACAACTTGGTACGCTTAAAGACAAGTCACAGCGTATTAGTGAACTAGCTGGTTACATTGCCGAGCAACTTGGTGCCGACAAAGAGCTAGCAGCGCGTGCAGGCTTATTAAGTAAAACAGACTTAATGACCGAAATGGTAATGGAATTTACCGACGTACAAGGTGTAATGGGAATGCATTACGCGCGTCACGATGGTGAAGCAGAAGAAGTTGCAGTGGCACAAAACGAACAATACATGCCACGTTTTGCCGGTGATAACTTACCAACTAATGTGATCAGTTGTGCAGTCGCCATTGCCGATAAGTTTGATACGCTGGTGGGTATTTTTGGCATAGGCCAAGCACCAAAAGGTGATAAAGACCCATTTGCACTTCGTCGTGCTGCTATTGGTGCATTACGTATCATGGTAGAAAAACAGCTACCGCTTGATATTTTAGACCTGGTTGCTAAATCACAAACCTTGTTTGGTGAAAAGCTGACTAACCTAAATGTATCAACGGATGTGTTTGACTTTATGCTAGGGCGCTTCCGTGCTTGGTATCAAGACGAAGGCATTGAAGTAGATGTGATTCAAGCCGTACTAGCGCGTCGTCCAACGAAGCCTGTTGACTTTGATCGCCGAGTTAAAGCCGTAAGTCATTTCCGTACATTAGACGCCGCAGAATCGCTTGCAGCGGCTAATAAGCGTGTAAGTAATATTCTGGCTAAGAATGACATTACAAGCCAAGGCAATGTCGATCAGAGCTTACTCAGTGATGATGCTGAAAAAGTATTGGCTTCGCAAGTTGCAAAATTTGCCACTGATTTAGCACCACTGTACAGCGATGGAAACTACCAAGAGGCATTGAGCCAATTAGCAGGCATTCGTGAGAGTGTTGATAACTTTTTTGACAATGTCATGGTAATGGCTGACGATGAAGCTGTTAAGCAAAACCGTCTTGCGCTTTTAAGCCAGCTTAGCGGGTTATTTTTAGAAATTGCAGATATTTCTGTATTACAAAAATAACAGCTTATAGCTATTTAACAAGCCAGCATTATGCTGGCTTTTTAGTATTCACTGTATGCAAAGGATACAAATGATGATCTCTATAAAACGAATTTTAACGTTAGCAATGGCTGGTTTACTTACGGCCTGTACCAGCCAAATTTCGATTAACGACGTGTTGCCGCAGCAAGAATTGGATCGCAGTATTTATTTAAGAGGGGATTTCACATTATGGGATGCAGAACCTCAATATCAATTTAAACAAGTCGGCCCTTCGCTTTACCAAGCCCAAGTTAAATTTTCGACCCCAGGTAAAGTGTACGAGTTTAAAATAGCCGATGCAGATTTTAGTGAAGGTTTTAACTGTGGCTACAGCGATTCACAGCCATCAGGACAAAGCCTAACACTTGGCCAATCAACGCGCGCCGATTGTAATACCATTTATAATTACTTTAGCTACACACCCGCAATCAAAGGGTCGTACATAGTCAGCATTGATTTTAGTGACTACGATAAGCCGCAAGTAACGATAACTAAGAAGTAAGAGCAGTAAGCTATAAGCAGTCAGTCGTTAGCTTAAATATAAAATAAAAAACCGTGCTTGATTTAACAAACACGGTTTTTTAATTTTTAGCTGATAGCTGATAGCTGATAGCTGATAGCTGATTACAACCCTTTCTTCACCACATACCTATACGGTGATTCTTCGACTTCTTTAGCCACTAGCGTGTGATCCATAAAGGTACAAAAGCTGGGAATGTCGCGGGTGGTTGAAGGGTCGTCGGCAATAATAAGCAGTGTTTCACCATCGCTCATTTTACGAATCGCAGCGCGTACCATCATCACCGGCTCTGGGCAACGAAGGCCGATGGCATCTAATTGGTGATCGGGGTTATCAAAGCTCATAAAAATTACCTGTAAAAATAGTCGCGGCTTGGTTAGGTCGGGTAGTTTAGCGTAAATAAAGCTGTTGGTTAACTATTTTACGTATAACAAAACAGCTCAACTTATTAATAGATAATCTGAAATAAGTTTAATGCACCCGATCACATTATTCATTTTAAACCTGCAAAAGCTGGTGGCATAAAAAAGGCGAACTAACTTGCGCTAGTTCGCCTTTTAATCACCAAGATGGTTTTACATGTTAAAAACTAATTAGTCTTGAACACGTTCAAATACAGTGGCAATGCCTTGGCCTAAACCAATACACATAGTTGCTAAACCGTATTTTGCGTTTTTGTCTTCCATTAAATGAATAAGCGAGGTGCTAATACGTGAACCCGAACAACCCAGAGGGTGACCAAGTGCGATAGCGCCGCCGTTTAAATTCACTTTTTCGTCAACCACGTCTGCTAAACCTAGGTCTTTAAGTACAGGCAGTGATTGTGCTGCGAATGCTTCGTTAAGCTCAGCTACGTCAATGTCATCAATGGTAATACCGGCTTGTGCTAATGCTTTTTTACTTGCAGGTACTGGGCCGTAACCCATGATTGATGGATCGCAACCGGCAACAGCCATAGCGCGAATACGTGCACGAATTGGTAAGCCCAATTCGTTTGCTTTTTCTTCGCTCATTACTAACATAGCTGATGCGCCATCAGAAAGTGCAGAAGATGTACCCGCAGTAACAGAACCCGTAGCAGGATTAAATACTGGACGCAGCTGCGATAAACCTTCAACAGTTGTTTCTGGACGAATTACTTCATCATCTTCAACAAGAATAAGTGAACCGTCAGCATCGTGACCTTCCATTGCTAAAATTTCGCGGCGGAAACGGCCTTCAACAGTCGCTGCATGAGCGCGTTGATGCGAGCGGTAAGCAAATTCATCTTGTTGCTCACGGCTAATACCGTGAATAGTAGCAAGGTACTCAGCGGTTAAACCCATAGAGCCAGATGCTTGTGCAATTGATGTAGCTAAGCCTGGGTGAAAGTCGTTACCGTGAGTCATAGGCACGTGACCCATGTGCTCAACGCCACCAATTAGGTATGTGTCGCCAGCGCCAGTCATAATTGCGCGAGCAGCGTCATGCAATGCTTGCATTGATGAGCCACATAAACGGTTAACTGTAGTTGCTGGCACTGAATGTGGAATGCCTGCAAGTAGAGATGCGTTACGTGCAACGTTAAAGCCTTGCTCTAATGTTTGCTGTACACAGCCCCAATAAATATCGTCAATTGACGCAGGGTCAACTGCCGGATTACGTTCTAATAAGCCTTTCATTAAATGAGCGCTTAAGTCTTCCGCACGTTTGTTTTTAAATACGCCGCCTTTTGAGCGACCCATTGGTGTGCGGATACAATCTACAATTACTGGATTATTCATGATATTAACCTTCCACCTTATAGAAAACACGGCCTTCTTCAGCCCACTTGCGAGTTTGCTCTGATACTTGGTAAATCGCACCTAGGTGAGCGTATTTGTCAGCAGTTGCTACAAAGTTAGCTAAACCTGTTTGATCTAAGTAACGGAACGCGCCGCCTCTAAATGGAGGGAAACCAACACCGTATACAAGTGCCATATCAGCTTCTTGAGGAGAAGCAACAATGCCTTCTTGTAAACAAAGTAGCACTTCGTTGATCATTGGGATCATACAACGGTCAATGATTTCTTGTTTATCAAATTCTTTTGGTGCGTCTGTAATTGGTGCAAGTAGTTCAATCGCTGTTTGGTCATGTGACTTTTTAAGACGACCGCGACGATCTGTTTCGTACTTATAGAAACCTGCTTTGTTCTTTTGACCAAAACGTTTTTCGTTAGCAAAAACAGTCACTGGGTCTTTATCTGCACGTGCCATACGCTCAGGGAAACCGTCTGCCATTACACCTGTACAATGATAAGCCGTATCAATACCTACAACATCAAGTAGGTAAGCCGGGCCCATTGGCCAGCCAAATACGTTTTCCATTACTTTATCTACTTTTGCAAAGTTAGCGCCTTCAACCACTAATTTGCTAAATCCAGCAAAGTAAGGGAATAAAACACGGTTTACAAAAAAGCCTGGGCAATCGTTAACAACAATCGGTGATTTACCTAGTTTGAGGGCATAATCAACCACGGCATTAATCGTTTTATCTGAGGTTTTTGCACCACGGATAATTTCTACTAATGGCATTTTTGGTACTGGGTTGAAAAAGTGCATACCACAGAAGTTTTCTGGCTTATCAAGCGCTTCTGCAAGTAGGTCGATACAAATAGTCGATGTATTTGACGTAAGTACCGTGCCTTCTGGCATATTCTTTTCAAGATCAGCAAGTACGGCTTGCTTCACTTTAGGGTTTTCTACTACGGCTTCAACAATAATGTTGGCGTTTTGTAGGTCTGCATCGTTAAGCGTTGGCTTGATTTTGCTAAGCGTTGCTAGCATTTTTTCCATCGGCATGTGGCCGCGCTTCACTTTTGCACCTAATAGTTTAGATGCTTCACCCATACCTAAATCTAGCGCATCCTGTTGGATGTCTTTCATTATGATTGGTGTGCCTTTATAAGCAGACTGGTATGCAATACCGCCACCCATAATACCTGCGCCTAATACTGCCGCTTGTTTAATTTCTACATCGCTGTGCTTAGCAAATTTACGTGCTTTACCTTTAATGTATTGGTCTGCTAAAAAGATACCCGTTTGAGCAGCAGCTTCACTAGTACGTGCTAGTTTTGCAAAGTTGGCATTTTCAATTGCCATTGCTTCGGCGCGTGAGCTGTTTGCTGCTGCTTTAATAGTGCGAACTGCCATAACTGGAGCAGGATAGTGGCCTTTGGTTTTACCCATTACCATACCTTCTGCCATTGCAAAGCTCATGCCTTGCTCAACACGGTTTAATTTAAGCGGTTGTAATTTTACAGCACGTTTTGCTTGCCAATCTAGCTTGCCAGCAATCGCTAATTCTAGTGTTGCTAAACTTGACTCTTGTAGTTTGTTGGCACTAACTACCGCGTCAAATGCACCTACTTTAAGGGCGTCAGCAGCGCGATTTTCGTTACCTGTGGTGATCCACATCATCGCGTTATCGGCACCAATAATGCGCGGAAGGCGCACTGTACCGCCAAAACCAGGCATTATGCCTAATTTAACTTCTGGTAAGCCCATTTTTGCTGAGTCACTTGCAACACGATAATCGGTAGCAAGTGCCCACTCACAGCCGCCGCCAAGCGCCAAGCCGTTTATAACACTGAGTGTTGGGAATGGTAAGTCTTCAATTGCATCAAAAACGTCAGTTGCATCTTTGATCCACGTTACTAATTCTGCTTCAGGCTTAGTAAAAGTAGGTAAAAATTCGAAGATATCGGCACCAATAATAAAGTGGTCTTTATCACTGGTAAAAATCATGCCTTTAATATCAGTGTTAGCGGCTAATTCTTTTAATGCTGCCGCGCAATCTGAAAGAGTTTGTTGAGATAATGTGTTTACAGAACCTGTAGCACAAAACTTAAACTCGGCGATGTTTTCCTTCACGAAGCTAACTTCAAAGGAATCGCTTTTATATAACATTATTATTCTCCCTAGTTGATGAACTAAGACTGGTACGATGAGTTCATATTCAGACCAGTGTGCTTGCTTTAATTTAAAAATGCAAC
Source organism: Pseudoalteromonas sp. S1608 (assembly GCF_005887265.1). Taxonomy (GTDB): domain Bacteria; phylum Pseudomonadota; class Gammaproteobacteria; order Enterobacterales; family Alteromonadaceae; genus Pseudoalteromonas; species Pseudoalteromonas undina. The sequence goes on along the minus strand of NZ_PNDK01000035.1, from coordinate 7,045 downwards.
GAAAAATTTATCTTGGTTACAAACGTCTGGTTAAAATATAGCTGGTTTGGTGCTAAGGTGGGTTTGAAAGTTTTCTTTATTCATTTTATTGCGCTGTCTTGGTGTTTATAGCTTGGGTTTTATCAAAGTAAATAAAATAGAGTTACAGTGCCTGCGCTGTTTTTTTATTTACCCATAGCCACACTCTTGTCAGCCTTGAAGGTAACTATGCCCTAAAGGACATTATGAAAAAATATTTATTAAGCGTAGCGGCAGCGACTCTATTTTTATCTTTTCCCTCTGCCAACGCAAATACCGAACTTGATGCATTTTTAGATGCAGAAAAACAAGCCCGCTATGGTGATTACAATAGCTTTAAAGAAGCGGTAGACTCATTGTCTCACCCACTTAAGCCCTATGTAGAAAAAGCCTATTGGCAGCGCTACCCCAGTTTAAAACACCAAACAGAAATAGAAAACTTCCTCACTATTTATGAACACACTCCATTAGAGTGGCCAGTGCGCAAAGCATGGTTAAATTATTTAAAGCGCAGAAATAAAAAAGCAGCATTTATTAAAAACTACCGTGAAACCTCTGACACTGAGCTTAGTTGTACCCACCTTAGTTATCAACTTGATTTAGGAGCGCCTAAAAAAGCAATACTCTCGCAGGTAACCGACATTTGGACGGTAGGCGAGTCACAACCTAGTGAATGTGACGGGCTTTTTAAGCGTTGGCGACAAAATGGTTATTTAACCCCTGATGTTGTGTGGCATCGTGTTACTTTAGCGGCACAAGGGGGCTCTTATCGTTTATTGCCTTATTTAAAAACCTTATTGCCAGCCAAGGAGCGTTATTTAGCTGATTTATATTCCAAGGTAAGGCGCGATCCTAGTGCTGCTGCAGGCCTTTACCGCTATAAACGTAAAACAGCCAAAGAAGGGGAAATAGCGCTTTATGGTATTAAGCGTTTAATTTGGCGTGATAAAGAACTGGCATTAAAGGCGTGGCAAAAAATCGAAGACATGTTTGACTTCGCTGATGATGAAAAAGCAGACGTATATTATACCTTTGCGCTGTCGTTGGCGTCGAGCGGCCATAGTCAGGCGAGCTTTTATTTAAATAAAGTCCCTAAAGCGCGTCAAGACCGTAAATTAATGCAATGGCAACTAGCCAATATGCTTAAAACTCAAGATTGGGAAGGCATTGCGGCATTTTTTACCGGAAAAGAAAACCTTAGCTTAGGGCAACAGTATTGGCTTGCATATAGTTATGACAAACGCGCAGAGCATGAAAAAGCTAAGGCAATTTGGAGCAAGGTAGCCGCTAACCGTGATTATTACGGTTTTTTAGCCGCTGCTCGCTTAGGGTTACCGGTTGATTTAAATGAGCTACCAGTCAATGTAAATCAAGCCTTAGTGACAAAAGTCAGTAATGCACCAGGCTTTAAGCGTGCTAAGGCACTATATGAACTTGAGCGATTTACAGCGGCCCGACGTGAATGGAATTATCTAACCAACACTTCTGAAGATGATGAAAAGCTAGCAGCGTCAGTGCTTGCGGCAGAACTTGATTGGTTTGATAGTACAATATTTACCCTAGCAAAAATAAAAGCATGGGATTATGTTGATTTGCGTTTTCCATTTGCGTTTCAAGAAATGTTTGAGCGCTACAGTAATCGTAGCAAAATAGATTTAACTTGGAGTATCGCTATTGCGCGTCGAGAAAGCTCATTTGCACCCGATGCCCGTTCTCATGCAAATGCACGCGGGTTAATGCAGTTATTACCAAGCACCGCAAAATATATTAACAAAGGCGATGTATCTAACCGTCGGTTGTATCAGCCAAAAACCAATATTCGACTTGGTACCCGCTATTTACAGTATTTAAAAAAGAAAAATCACGGTAACGAGGTGTTGGCAACAGCATCCTATAACGCCGGATATCACCGAATTAAGCGTTGGCTACCAGAGGAAGCGATGCCCGCAGAGCTATGGGTTGAGCTTATTCCATATAGAGAAACTCGAGACTACGTAAAAAACGTATTTGCGTATCGGCAGGTTTATCACACTCGCCTTGGCCGAGAGGGGAATTTACTCGCGCCACTATTAGAGATGACCATGGGCGGGTAGTAAAAATAAATCTACAACAGCAGAGGGATATTTACACGGTAACTATCCCTCTTTTTTGAGAGCTTTGTTTATAAGTGGTAGACTCAGAGCAAGTTAAATTTAACAGATGGGTTTATTATGGAAAAATTAGCCGTATTATACGCCGAACATATTGCAACATTGCAGCAGCGTACACGTACTATTTGTGAGCAAGAAGGGTTAGAAGGATTAGTCATTCATTCAGGCCAAGCTAAGCGCCAATTTTTAGATGATATGTATTACCCGTTTAAAGTTAACCCCCATTTTAAAGCGTGGTTACCGGTTATTGATAATCCGCATTGCTGGATTGTGGTAAATGGTAGCGATAAGCCAAAGCTTATTTTTTATCGTCCAATTGATTTTTGGCATAAAGTACCTGATGAACCAAGAGATTTTTGGGCAGAGTACTTCGATATTGAATTGCTACTAAAGCCTGATCAGGTTGAAAAACTACTTCCTTACGATAAAGCTAAATTTGCCTACATTGGTGAATACCTAGAAGTAGCCCAAGCACTTGGTTTTAGCATCATGAATCCTGAGCCAGTACTTAACTATATTCATTATCACCGTGCTTATAAAACGCAATATGAACTTGAATGTTTACGTAATGCGAACCGTATTGCAGTAGATGGCCACAAAGCGGCGCGTGATGCGTTTTTTAATGGTGGTAGCGAGTTTGATATTCAGCAGGCGTACTTAATGGCAACGCGTCAAAGCGAAAATGAAATGCCATATGGCAACATTGTGGCCCTTAACGAAAACTGCGCTATTTTGCACTACACCCATTTTGAGCCAAAAGCACCGCAAACACATAACTCATTTTTAATTGATGCGGGCGCTAACTTTAATGGTTACGCTGCAGATATTACCCGTACCTACGACTTTAAAAAGCAAGGCGAGTTTGCTGATCTAGTTAAAGCAATGACGGCGCATCAGATTGAGTTAGGCAAAAGCTTAAAACCAGGTGTACTGTATGGCGAGCTACACATTGACTGCCATAACCGCATTGCACAGTTACTAAGTGACTTTGATATTGTTAAGTTACCTGCAGCTGAAATTGTTGAGCGTCAAATTACCTCAACCTTCTTTCCTCATGGCTTAGGGCATCATTTAGGTGCACAGGTACATGATGTAGGTGGCTTTATGCGTGATGAAACCGGTGCACATCAGGCACCACCAGAGGGTCATCCATTTTTACGCTGCACTCGCTTAATTGAGAAAAACCAAGTGTTTACTATTGAGCCAGGTTTGTACTTTATCGACTCTTTGTTGGGTGATTTAGCACAAACAGACAACAAGCAGTTTATTAACTGGGAAAAAGTAGAAGCGTTTAAACCATTTGGCGGCATTCGTATTGAAGATAATATTATTGTTCACGAAGACAGCCTAGAAAATATGACGCGTGATTTATTACTCGACTAATATTTAACTAATAACAGTTTATATTATTCACGAAAGGGGCCTGTTGGCCCCATTTTTAATTTAACAGCCAAGTAAGCGCTATGTCAGAATATAAATACCCAGCCGACGATGTTTTTCATCAAGAAGAAATTAAAAAAAGTACCTTTATTGTGCATATAGGCCACACGCCTGATTTAAACTCTGCGAAAGCCTTTATTAAAAACATTGAAGAAAAATACAGTGATGCACGCCATAATTGTTGGGCGCATGTTGCGGGTAATCCTGGTGGAAGCCATGTTTATGGTTTTTCTGACGATGGAGAGCCAAATGGCACCGCCGGTAAACCTATGCTCAACGTGCTGGTGGGCTCTGGTCTAGGTGAAGTAACTGCTGTGGTAACACGATATTTTGGTGGTATAAAGCTTGGTACCGGTGGATTAGTTCGTGCTTATGGTGGCTCACTTAATAATGCCTTAGCAAAATTACAAACAGTGGTAAAAGTACCCAGCATTGAGCTGGTTGGCTTTAGTGAATACAGTATGCAAGGCGCAATAGAACAGCACTTAAAAACCAACTTTCAGGTACTTAATATTGAAAAGCAGTTTACGGCAAATATTGAGTGGAGTATTACTATTGATAGCCGCCAAGCACAGCAAGCATGCAAAGATATTTTTGATTTAAGTCACGGCGCAGTTGAGTTAACAATCAAAGAGTAATAGTCTTACATCCATCCTATTTAATCACTACAGATTAAATTTTCGAGTCATACAGTAGTTATTTTAATTTACTAATAAAAAAGCGATACGCTCAATGCAATTTCGTACCATCATAAAAATTCTTGGCCAACTGGTCGCGCTATTTAGTATTACAATGGTGCCACCAGCACTCGTGTCTTTAATTTATAAAGATGGCGGAGGGGTACCGTTTGTTTTAGCCTTTATATTTAGCGTTATTATTGGCTTAATGGCTTACTATCCAAATAGGCATGAGCATGGTGATTTAAAAGCACGCGAAGGCTTCTTAATTGTGGTTTTGTTTTGGTTGGTATTAGGGGCGTTTGCGTCATTGCCGCTGATATTTTTACAAGAACCCAACCTCTCTTTGGCCGATGCAGTGTTTGAAGCTTTCTCAGGCTTAACTACCACAGGGGCGACCGTATTAACTGGCATAGAATACTTGCCTAAATCGGTATTATTTTATCGCCAGCAATTACAGTGGTTTGGTGGGATGGGGATCATTGTATTAGCAGTAGCCATACTGCCAATGCTTGGCGTCGGTGGTATGCAGTTGTACCGAGCTGAAATTCCTGGCCCAGTAAAAGACTCCAAAATGACCCCGCGTATTGCCGATACAGCTAAGCACCTTTGGTATATTTACGTATCTATTACTCTTGCGTGTACTTTGGCGTATTGGAGCGCAGGGATGAACTGGTTTGACGCTATATGCCATGCCTTTTCTACAGTTGCTATTGGTGGTTTTTCTACTTATGACGCGTCAATGGGGCACTTTGATAGCCCTGTAATTAACTTTATTTGTGTGTTCTTTTTAATTATAGCCGCTATTAACTTTTCACTACATTATGCCGCTGTAGCGAGCCGTAGTATTAGTGTGTACATTCGCGACCCTGAGTTTAAAGTATTCTTGTGTATTCAGTTAGCGCTGGTGGTAATTTGCTTTACTGTGCTTTCGTCTCATGATGTTTATGCAAATGGTGATGAAACCCTCGATCAGGCCTTGTTTCAAGCGGTGTCTATTAGTAGTACTGCTGGGTTTGCCACAGATAATTTTTCAGCTTGGCCGTTGTTTTTACCTATTTTACTTATTTTTTCGAGCTTTATTGGCGGCTGTGCGGGTTCTACCGGTGGCGGTATGAAAGTTGTTCGCGTGTTTTTGTTGTACTTGCAAGGGATACGAGAGCTTAACCGCCTAGTACATCCTCGAGCTATATATTCAATAAAGCTCGGTCGTAAGGCCTTACCTGACAAAGTAGTTGAAGCGGTATGGGGCTTTTTCTCAGCTTATGCACTAGTCTTTATTATTATAATGTTAGCGTTAATGGGCACAGGGTTAGACAACATTACCGCATTCTCTGCAACAGCAGCCTGCCTTAATAACTTGGGCCCAGGTTTGGGTGACGTAGCCTCTCATTATGGTGCGATTAGTGATGCCGCTAAATGGATACTAACAGTCGCTATGGTATTCGGCCGGTTAGAGATATTTACACTGTTAGTATTATTTACCCCAACATTTTGGCGTGGATAATGTTTTAAATATTAGGAAGGAACTATGCAAAAAACCAATTTGGAAAAGTTAAACCAAATCGTCACAGGTGGCATAGTCGATGTAGAAATACTGACACCAACCAGTAGCCGACGTGTAAAAACGGAGTTTATTGGTTTATTAGAAAACAAATTTATTATTTTAAACTATCCCAGCGCTAAGCGACTTCCTATGGCAAGTGATTACCTGCGTGATGGTGTTATGGTAGTAGTAAGAGCGCTTATAGAGGGCAGTGGCGGGCACGTGATTGCGTTTCGTCAGCAACTTATGTCTGTAGCCTCTCACCCTGCTAAATTGTTGTTTATTCAATACCCTTCACAAGTGCAGTTGTTTGGGCTGCGCTCACAAGCACGCATACCCACGTTGTTTCCTGCTAAGTTAACATTAACCGATGAGCAGCCTCCCTTTGAAGGGGTTATAAAAGACATTTCGCTCACCGGAGTTATGTTTGATATTAAAACAACCCAAGCACTCGATGAGTTAAAAGACATGCGCTGTACGGTTGTATTTGATGGTGATACTAAGCATGAGGGACAAATATGCAGTGTAAAAAAACATGCTAGCGGTATCTGTTGTGGTATTCGATTATTTGCCAGTGAAGAGCAAATGAAAGCGCTAATGGGGGATCATTTTATTGACCCTAGTGCGCTTGAAGTTGAAATAGTTTAGGGGCATATCAAGTTGAACAAGCTTCTATTATAAGTTCAGTATACTCACGTGATTTCGTCATTTTGCAACAAATAGCCTTGTGCGGCTGTAAATTTTCAACGTCACCTTAAATTTATTTTTTAAACCGTTTAAAAACAGCAGCTTAAATTTATTTTTTAATTTTAATTTTTTATTTATAAAAAAATAAATCTCAACTCACCTTCCTTTTTGTTTAATTAACTTGCTTTGTTAGTGGTTTTTCACTGATCGTGTGGTGTTTTTATAAAAACCAACCCATTGTTTTTTAAGGTTTTAATTTTATCGCTTTATTCCGTGTTGCTAAAAAGCAACAAAATAATGAGTAAAATAACGCCACCCAAAGCTATTTTAAGTTTAACTTATTGAAAATAAATTGCTTTTTATTGTTGGCATCGAAGTTGTAATAGTCAGGTTGTATTGAACGAAACGTGATTTAAAGTAAAACACTTAATCGCATAAAACATAAACTTTGAAGGAAGATTGATTATGAAAAGCATTAATAAAACTTTAGCACTTATCGCATTGGCTTCTTCATCAGCTGCTTTTGC
>NZ_PNDK01000034.1:0-76107 GCF_005887265.1 Pseudoalteromonas sp. S1608 | reverse complement strand
ACTCGGGCATCGAGTTTGCTAATTAAAGCGTGTGGAGTGTTGATTGGAGGCGGAACCCGGAGTCGAACCGGGGTAAACGGATTTGCAATCCGGTGCATGGCCACTCTGCCATTCCGCCTCAATACTAGGTTAGCTTTAAGATAAACTGGAGCGGCACACGAGGCTCGAACTCGTGACCTCGACCTTGGCAAGGTCGCGCTCTACCAACTGAGCTAGTGCCGCTTTATGTTTATCTAGGGGGCTATGCCCTCTCAACACGGACGCATTCTACAGAGATTATTAAACGCGTCAACACAAAAAATGCTACTTTTGAACTGTTTGATTATTTTTTATCTAAAATGGTGCGTTATTAGACGTTTACAATCAATTTTTGGTCAATTCTCCCCATGCTGCAACTAAATATTGCACCATAGAACTAAGCGTTAAAAATGTGGCTATATAAAGCAAGCCATAACTTAAATACATCATCCAGCTATCGTACTGCCAAATTAAACCGATAATGGCTAACATTTGAGCTGCGGTTTTTAACTTACCCATATCGGATACAGCTACGTTACCGCGTTTCCCCTGTTCAGCCATCCATTCGCGTAGCGCCGATATAACAATTTCACGGCTAATAATAATAAGCGCGGGTATGGTCATATACAAAGATTGGTAATGCTCAGATAATGCAACCAAGGCAGCACACACCATTACTTTATCAGCAACCGGGTCTAAAAATGCACCAAAAGGCGTTGATTGCTCAAGTTTACGGGCTAAATAGCCATCAAGTATATCTGTGATCGAAGCCAGCCAAAAAATAAAGGCAGCAACAAAGAATGCCCATGAATAAGGCATATAAAATATCACCAAAAAAATGGGGATAAGAAAGAGTCTAAACGTTGTGAGTGTGTTTGGAATATTCCACATAACTACTTGGATATGTCTTTTTTTCTATATTCGCACATAGGGCTAGCCCTTGTCATGCAAATGGTTAAATATCTTCTCAGCCATGTCAGGACTGATCCCAGGAACTTTCTTTAGCTGTTCTATATTAGCAGCTTTTACACCTTGCATGCCCCCTAAATATTTTAATAATGTTTGTCGACGCTTTGAACCAACGCCATCTATTTCTTCTAGTAACGACTGAGTGCGTTGTTTTTGCCGCTTATTACGGTGCCCTGCAATTGCAAAGCGATGGGATTCATCGCGTATATGCTGGATCAAATGAAGCGCTGGTGCATCAGAATCCATAGGAATTGTTTTACGCCCGCCATCTATAAGCAAGGTTTCAAGACCCGGCTTACGGCTAGTGCCTTTTGCAACACCGACTAATAGCGGCATTTTTGAATGCGGCCAGTTTTCGAAATATTGCTCTGCTCTACCTAATTGACCTTTACCACCATCGATAAAAATAACATCGGGAATTTTCTCCTCATCAACCAACTTGTTGTAACGTTTGTTTAGTGCAAATTCCATAGCGGCGTAATCATCACCACCGGTGATACCGGTCACGTTGTAACGACGATACTCTTTATTGTTAGGGCCTTGAGAATCAAATACAACACAACTGGCCACTGTGTTTTCACCCATGGTGTGACTGATATCAAAACATTCCATGCGATTAATATCATCAAGACGTAAAGTAGCCTTTAATTGCGCATAACGCTTGTTTATCGAGTCTTGAGTGCTTTGCTTAACCGTAATGCTATTTAATGCATTTTTATTAGCTAACTGTAAGTACTGTGCTCGCTCACCACGGGTAACCACTTTAAGCGATACTTTACGTTCACTAATTTGGGTCAAGGCTTCACCTAGTGCATCACTTTCTTCTATTTCAAATGGTAAAATGATTTCTTTAGCAATGCGCCCTGTCGCACCTGGAGCTAAATAATATTGACCTAAGAAAGAGGTTAAAATTTCTTGCTCTTGTGAGTCTTTAGGCACCTTTGGAAAATAAGTTTTACTACCCAGCACTTTATGATCGCGAATCATTAATAGATGAATCCCATTTAAACCGTTTAAATGGGCAAAGCCGACCACATCCATTTCCGCAAAATTGCCAGAGATAGATTGCTGCTCCTGCATTTTACGCAGCAACATAATTTGGTCGCGAACTTTAGCTGCAAGTTCAAAATTAAGCTGCTCACTGGCTTTTTCCATTTTAGCAATGAGATCGGCTATTACTTCATGAGATTTACCAGTTAAAAACTTGCGGACATAATCAACTTGCTGCGCGTATTCATCTTCAGAGACTTTATTTACACACGGCGCAGAGCAGCGTTTTAATTGATACTGTAAGCAAGGGCGACTACGCGCACGGTAGTAGGCATCTTCGCATTGACGTACCGGAAATATTTTTTGCATTAAGCGTAAGCTTTCTGAAACCGCCCCCGCGCTTGGAAACGGACCAAAATATTCACCTTTTACTTTTCTGCTACCACGATGAAAGGCTAAGCGAGGATGCTTATGATTAGTGAGCAGTATGTAAGGGTACGACTTATCATCACGTAACAGAATATTATAACGTGGCTGATATTTTTTAATGAGGTTGTTTTCGAGCAGTAAAGCTTCTGTCTCTGTATTAGTAAGCGTGACTTCAATATTACAAATATTACTTACTAAAACACGGGTTTTACTATCGGTTATATTACTACGAAAGTAACTACTTACCCGCTTTTTTAAACTTTTAGCTTTACCGACATAGATAACTTGGTTGTCATTATCGAGCATGCGATAAACGCCAGGCTCACTCGATAATGTTTTTAAAAACTGGACATGATCAAATTCAGACATATATACCGACTAGTAAGAGATATCTATATCAATCATTTTGTAACGTATGGCTAAATGAGTAAGCTCTACATCGCCTCCTACGTTAAGCTTTTCAAACATGCGATAGCGATAACTGTTTACTGTTTTAGAACTTAAATTTAAGCGATCAGCGATATCCTGTGCTTTTTCACCTTTGGTGATCATCAGCATAATTTGTAGTTCACGCTCGGATAGGCTTTGAAATGGGTTTTCATCAGTACGCCCGGTTACCTGCGCAAGTGCAATCTGTTGCGCTATTTCTGGAGCAATATAGCGTTGTCCTGCATGCACACAGCGTATAGCGCGAACCATTTCATCAGATCCAGCACCTTTGGTTAAAAAGCCATGAGCACCAATTTGCATGACCTTACTTGGAAATGGGTCTTCGCAATTAACAGTAAGCACAATAATTTTTACATCAGGGCAGTAACGGCAAATCTTTTTAGTTGCCTCAAGCCCGCCCATACCAGGCATGTTCATATCCATTAACACTATATTTGGCGCATGCTGACGACAAAACTGCACAGCCTCTTCGCCTGTTTTAGCTTCACCTATTACTTTAAAACCACGTATATCATCAAGAATACGTCTGATCCCTGTGCGCACAAGTTCATGGTCATCAACTAAAAGTACGTTAATCAATGGAACACCCTCACTAGCCTAATAAGATGCAAGTTAACAAAATTAATTTTCAACATTAGCATAGATACTACGAAACCATAACTAATATTATGCTTTCGTAATCGGTCTTTATGACCGATATGATTAAAAGCGCATTTACCTATAGCAGGTAAATACGCCCCAATGATTTATGCTGACGCCTTTTCACTAAAACGGTCTACCCATAAAGCAATAATACCATCGCCAGTTACATTACACGCAGTGCCGAAGCTATCTTGCGCTAGGTAAAGTGCAATCATTAGTGCCACAGCACCTTCGTTGAAACCAAGCATGCTAGTTAATAAACCTAACGCCGACATTACTGCACCACCTGGGGCGCCTGGCGCTGCAATCATCACAACACCTAACATCATAATAAATGGCAACATAGCCATTAATGAAGGTACTTCCATGCTAGGCGATAAAAACATTACAGCCATAGCACAGGTAACTATTGTAATTGTTGAACCTGACAAATGAATAGTGGCGCATAATGGCACTGTAAAGTTAGCTACATCCTCTTTAACGTTATTTGCTTTACTTGATTGCAAAGATACTGGAATGGTTGCCGCACTCGACATAGTTCCTAATGCAGTAAAGTACGCAGGTAACATATTTTTAATTAGCTCAATAGGATTACGCTTAAGTAATAGGCCTGAGGTAATGTATAAAACACTCAACCATAACCAATGCATCACTAATGCAGCAACAAGTACTACACCAAATGCTTGTAATGTATCAACAACGGTGCCTGCTACGGTCATTTCAGCAAATACACCCGCAATGTAAAACGGTAATGCCGGAATAATTACTTTTGAAAGTAAACCATCAATAATATCACGCCCCTGATCCGACACAGTTTTTAATGTGTCTAAGCCAAGCTGGCTCATACCAATACCAAATACAAATGCTGTAACTAAAGCAGTCATTACACCCATTAATGGTGGAATTTCTAAGTCAATAAAGCTTCCTACTTCGGTCACTGCTTCAGCTTCAAATGAAATACCGCCGCTTAAAAACGGAATAACCGCTGTTACTAATAAAAACGCTAAGGTACCGGCTATAATTGTTGAGCCATACGCAAAACCCACCGTTTTCCCCAGTAGATGCCCTGATCCTTTAGGAAGCCCGGCAATCCCAGAGGCAATAAAAAATAAAATAATCAGTGGAATTGTAAAACTAATAAGCTGGCCGATAAGCTCTTTTACTGTGTATAAAAGCTCAACGCCAGTTAAGGGAATGTAGAGCCCGACTAAGATACCGGCCACAATACCGGCAATTAATTTTAAGATTAACTTCATGGTGATTACTTTATTGAATTTAGATAATGTGTTTTTACCATGTTTTGAATAGTTTGTGTCAATAAACTGTTCAACCGCAGTTCATTTGCACAATTAACCAACAAAATATAAGTGTGATGTGTTGATTTGTTTAAATAACGACTACATAAAGAAAAGATAAAGTACAAAGTTAAAAACGAACAAATGATTTCAAGTTCGCCTTTTTAATAACTAAAAAATTAACAGATTGAGTTTTTAGTTCAATCCGTTATAAGCGTAATTAATATATGTTATAGCCAAAGCTTACTTTAACTTTTTTTATCTCACAGTAAAGTAGGCTTATAAAGTTAACAGAATAGCTGTTAACGTGTTGATCAGATTGTACCTAAAGGAACATTATGTCTACTATTTTTGAAGATAACTCACTAAGCATCGGTAACACACCGTTGGTAAAACTTAACCGTGTTACAGGTGGGAATGTATACGCTAAAGTTGAATCACGTAATCCTAGCTTTAGTATAAAATGCCGTATTGGTGCATCAATGATTTGGGAAGCTGAAAAATCAGGTCAACTAACCAAAGACAAAGAACTTATAGAGCCAACATCAGGCAATACGGGTATTGCATTGGCATTTGTAGCGGCTTCTCGCGGTTACAAACTAACGCTTACAATGCCAAACACCATGAGCTTAGAACGTCGTAAACTATTAAAGGCACTCGGTGCTAACCTAGTGCTCACAGATGGCGCTAAGGGTATGAATGGCGCTATTGCTAAAGCCAAAGAAATTCAAGCAGCAGATCCAGATAAGTTTATTTTGCTACAACAGTTCGAAAACCCGGCAAACCCAAAAATTCACTTTGAAACAACGGGTCCGGAAATCTTTAATGCACTCGATGGCAAAATCGATTTCTTTGTTGCAGGTGTTGGTACAGGCGGTACGATTACAGGCGTTAGTCGTTATCTTAAAAAAGAAAAAGGCCTTAATGTAAAATCAATAGCTGTAGAGCCAAGCCACTCTCCGGTAATTAGCCAAACACTTGCCGGTGAAGAGGTAAAACCAGGGCCACATAAAATACAGGGGATTGGTGCAGGCTTTATTCCAGGGAACTTAGACCTATCAATAATTGATGGTGTAGAGCAAGTGTCTAATGAAGAATGTATCGCAATGTGTCATGAACTAATGAAAAAAGAAGGGATCTTAGTCGGTATTTCATCGGGTGCAGCCGTGGTTGCAGCAAAACGTATTGCTGAGCGTCCTGAAAATGCAGATAAAAGCATTGTGGTTATTTTACCAAGCGCAACAGAGCGTTACTTATCAAGCCCCATGTTTGATGAAGAGTTTTCCGAGCAAGAGCTTGTTCAGTAATCGAACAACACTATTAAAAAAGGATGTTTTTTAACATCCTTTTTTATTGCTTTTATAATAAGTTAACACCTATTTAGTCCTATCCTCTTTACATCTCCTCCATTCCATCACACACTTTGTGTATGAGTAATCAACCTGACCAAATATGAAAACAATTTTAACTTCTTTTGTGCTCATTTTTAGTATTTTGATCGTTGGCTGTAATGACAATACTAAACCTAAAGAACAGTACATTGACAATGACCGTCCAGGCGATACCGCCACAGTGTATTTTGATGCGCTTTATAATCAGCATAACTTGCAAAAAGCCAGTAATTTCGCAACACCTAAGCTAGCTCGCATAATGAAATCTTACGGCACAGCAAAACAATTTGCCCGTAGTCTTATTAATTTACAATTCGATGAAGTGGTAATTGAAATTGATATGTCAAATTCAAGCCTGCGAGAACAGTACGGTAATCACGCTAAGATAAATATTGTATTTACTGGTTATTTTAATGGAAAAAAAATTGATGACTTTCGCAGTATCGAAATGCTAAAAATAAAAGGTAAATGGTACGTAGATAAAATCATCGCCGATCCTTACGGGCGCTGATCAACGTTCAATCTAAAAATATATAAAAAAGCCTTAAATTATAAGTTTAAGGCTTTTTTAGTGCTTGAGTACAATGTTAGAAATCTTCAGGTTTAAAATTATCTACCGCAATAGCCTGCATTCGTAATTTATTAGCATGATGCATAGCTTCAGCATCTAATTTAGTAAGTAACTCATGTTCAAGAGCGTACTCAATAGCTTGTTCAATATTAAAAGTTGCAGGTACCTTACCTTTTCGTTGCCACTGTTTTAACTGTTTAAATTGATTTTGCATATCGTGCATCGCTAAAAAAGCATTTTCCATCACCCCTGTGCCTGCATTCTCATCGACGTAACACAAATGAGTAAGCCTGTTTCGAAACACGCCTGGTTGAGTCATGTGTTCACAAATACTTTGTGAAGGGGCATCACTTGGTTTGTGATAATGATTACCTAACGGAAACACAATGCGTTTAAGGGCAAAGTTAACCACCGGGTTAGAGAAATTTTTAAAGAAGCCGTCAAATGCTTGACCTATTTCATACAATGACGTCTCTATTGCATACTTAACAAAAGGTAAATCAGCTTGTTGGCGCCCTTCATCTTCAAAACGTTTTAACACGGTAGAAGCAATATACAAATGACTTAATACATCGCCTAACCGTGCCGATATCATTTCTTTGCGTTTAAGTTCACCACCTAACATCAACATTGCAACATCTGTGGTAAACGCAAGCCCTCGGCTCATTCTCCCTAATTGTTTATAGTAGGCCGCGGTTTCTCCGCACACTGGCGCTTTGGCAAAGTGGCTATGAGTTAAACCATGCACTAAAGCCATACTTGCATTGCTGATGGCAAACACAATGTGGTTCATCAATAGACCGTCAAATTGCTCAAGTGCCGCGTCATCATCTTCCATTGAAGCCGCTTCCATCTCTTTTAATACAAACGGATGGCAACGAGTTGCGCCTTGGCCAAATATCATTAAATTACGAGTTAAAATATTAGCACCCTCAACCGTAATCGAAACCGGTATACCCATATAGCCATGTGCTAAATAATTATTAGGCCCAACCTGTATCCCTTTACCTGCATGAATGTCCATCGCATCATTCATTACTGTTCGACCCATTTCGGTCATATGGTATTTTGCAATAGCTGTTACTACTGATGGACTTAGTTTTAAATCAATAGCACCAGCTGTCATTAATCTGCACGATTCCAGCGCATAAGTTAGGCCACCAATACGTGCTAACCCTTCTTGAACCCCTTCAAATTGACCAATTGACACACCAAACTGTTGTCGAACAACAGAATAAGCCGAAGTCATTTTAGCCGCTAAATGCCCTGTTGCAGTGCTTAGTGCCGGTAACGAAATACCACGCCCTGCACTTAAACATTCAACTAGCATGCGCCAACCTCGTCCTGCCCCTTGCTGACCACCTATAATCCAATCAAGCGGAATAAATACATCTTTACCGTACGTTGTGCCATTCATAAACGCCATATTTAGGGGGTAATGCCGCTCGCCGGTTTTAACACCTGGGTGATCGGTTGGAATGAGTGCACACGTAATGCCAAGCTCTTTTTCATCGCCTAACAACCCATCTGGATCGTACATTTTAAATGCAAGCCCTAACACAGTCGCAACTGGCGCAAGTGTGATGTAGCGTTTTGACCAATTTAAACGCAGCCCCAACACTTCCTTACCATCATGCTCGCCTTTGCACACCACACCAGAATCAGGAATACTGCCAGCATCTGAGCCAGCCTCAGGGCCCGTTAATGCAAAACAAGGCACATCGTCGCCTTTTGCAAGGCTAGGTAGCCAGCGCTCTTGTTGCTCAGTTGTTCCGTAGTGCAGTAATAACTCACCAGGACCTAAGCTATTGGGTACCATGACCGTCACGGCGGCTGTTAAGCTTTTAGTCGCAATTTTTGACACTATGGTGGAATTAGCAATAGCAGAGAATTCAAGACCCCCAAATTTTTCTGGGATGATCATTGCAAAAAACCCTTCGGTTTTTAAAAAGTCCCAAACCTCTTTAGGTAAATCTTTGTCTTTTTGTACAATTTTATAGTCATCAAGCATGGCTAATAAAGTTTCAACTTGATTATCTATAAATGCAGTTTCTTTTTCACTTAACTGTGGACGCGGATAGTTGTGTAATTTTTGCCAATCAGGATCACCACTAAATAGCTCGCCATCCCACCAAACATCGCCTGCTTCCATGGCTTCTCGCTCTGTTTGCGATAATGGCGGTAATACTTTTTTAAACATTTTAAAAGTGGGTCGAGTAATTAAATTAAGGCGGATATCTTTAATTGCAAACACCACGATCACCACAACCAGCAATATAATAAATACTGACATAAACACATTCCTTTACAGTTATAAAAACATTGATTTAATTATGACCGATCTTAATTTAAATACAATGGGCTGTCAGAGGAGTGCCACTAAATGATGAGCCGATTCTATTGTAATTAAAATATAATGATAAAGTAGAGTTACGCATTTATTACACACAGCAAAAAGCCCACAAAGTGTGGGCTTTTTACTACTTAACTGGTTTTAATTTATGCGATTAAACGCTTAATTAAAACTGAAAACGCATGTTAGCAAAGTAAGCATCGTTATCTGAGTCATCTGCGTTGTTGCCGTAACCCACTTTTAAACCAATGTTTTTATTGATGAAGTGTTGAGCACCAAAGCTGTAGTTGTCTTCTTTATCGTAAGATGCAAATACAGAAGTCGCTTTAGAGAAGTAGTAGTTTGTTTCTACGTTCCATTGGTCATCTGCTTCGTCAAGGCTTACAAATGTACCTTCTACTGTTAAGTAGTTACCTTGTTGTAAATCAACAAAGTATTTAGCAGCTACTGAACGAGAATCAAAATCATCATCTGATTCTACAGTGATACCTACATAATCTGTATCGTTTAGCATGTAGTTGTATGCTAAAGAAAAGAATGTAACGTTATCACCATCTTTTTGATCAACAAATCTTACTTTTGCAAGTAAATCTGGGTTAAAGAAATAACCAGCAGAAAGTGTGTATGACTCGTTGTTAGAGTTGTAATCAGCATTTTGGTAAGACGCACCAACAACAAAATCTTCAACGAAGTATTCACCGCCAATAGCAGTCACATCGCCAAAATCGTCATCAGCGTAGCCACCAAATACGTTGCTTTGCTTATTGATGTATTCGAATTGATCGTATGGACCTAGTGTGCTCTTTGGAGAGAAGTAGTAAGTAGAGTCCACGCTGATAGTATCGTTGTTATCAGTATCTGTGTAGTTTAAGTTACTGATTGATTGATAGCTATCTGCAGCGTGTGCAGCACTTGATAATAAAAGACCTGAAATAATAATTGCTAACTTTTTCATAATGAAACATCCCTATGTACATTGTTTTTGTACTTTAACTACATTGCTAAAGTGGGGGTATGCTAACGCCGCGAAACTGAACGAAAACTGAATCAAGCAATTGTATTTGTTAGGGAATTTGTAAGAAAGTGTTGGAGTAATTTATGTTAAAGTAATCGCAACAAACTGTAAACAATTACTTTAATTTTACACCGATTTTTGTTTGTTTCTATAATGAATACTGGCTAATTATCCTATAAACATCATTTATGTTATCACCAGCTTTAAAGTCTTTGCTGATAGGGTTTGGATCAGATCCAACCCAAATTTTCAGTTCTGCATCTAAATCAAAGTGCCCCGCACTTTCTTTGCTGAACTTAGTTATCTTAGAGTAAGCAATACTGATCATTTCCATTTTAGAACCAGTCACACCTTGTTTATCTAATAAAATTAGTCGCTTATTAGTAAAGATAAACATATCACGAACTACTTTATACGCCTTTTCAACTCGCTCACCTTCAATAAGCGTATTAGCCAATACTTTTTCTAAATCGGCATCATCCACTTCACTGGCGTTACCCATTAAACCACTAAATAATCCCATTACAGTTTCTCCTGTTTAAATATTTGATTTTCTAGAGTATGACCATTTACTAACTGCCTATACTGCCAATTATGTTGGTGGCAAAATTGCAATAGCGCGATGTCAAGTGAATCGCTAGTTGGTTGATACTCAATCACATACTCTTTATGTTGGCTCATATAAACACGACTCACACCCTCAATTGCTTGCAGTTGTTGCTCCACATTTTGATACGCTTCACTTAGCATTAAGGTATAAAAGTGCTTATCAGTATTCGCCGCTTTAGTTTGATGCTCGCTTAATATGCCTTTATCTAAATGTAGTACTTGGGAGCAAAGTCGTTCTAGTTCAGTTAAATCATGAGAGCTTAAAATAAACGTCGCTTGAGACGACAGCTCAGACACCAGCTCTCTGACCTCTCTGGCATGAATCGGATCAAGCCCTGCGGTGGCTTCATCTAACATTACAATTTGCGGTGAACCAATTAATGCTTGTGCTATGGTTACACGCTTGCGCATACCGTGAGATAAGTCCCCTGCGCGGTTTTTTGCAACCTCGCTAAGACCCACTAAATCTAATACTCGAAGTGCCTCTATTTGGCTTTGCTTGCTGCCCATACCTTGTAGCTTGGCATAAAAGCTAAGTTGTTTATCTATATTAAAACGCGGATCTAGCTGTGCATCTTGTGGTAACGCACTCACTTTATTAAATAAAGCCGCGCTACCTGGTTTATGGCCGAGTATTTCAAGCTCACCCATGCTAGGTGCGATATAGCCACACAACAAACTAAATAAAGTGGTTTTCCCTGCGCCATTAGGGCCAACTAATGCAACTGGCGCGCCTTTTTGAATCTCAAAATTCACATTATCAAGAGCCAATTTTGAGCCGTATGATTTACTTAAATTACGCCCTGTTATTAATGATTTCATAATGAGCTCCTTGCAAAAATACGTTGAGCAACTGCAAGTAACACCGCTGTTTGCACTAAAGGAATAGCCAAAGCGCTCAATAACGGTAAGTTTTGTCCAGCTAATAACTCTATTTGCACACCAGGGAATAAATAATCAAGTACACTTAATGCGGGTATTTGCCACTCCAGTAATCCAACAATAATGCCGCCGGCTGTGAAATATAAAATAGCTAATACAATAGATAAGCGAGATGAGCTCGCAAAAGTATTAATTAAGCTCATTAAGGCTACAAACGGCGTAAAAGTAACAATGAGTATTAAAAATATTGAAACAGCACGACCAAGGCCACCAGCAAGTAAGCTCGGCTCGCGAAACCCGAGCACCGCCAATGTCGCTATAAGCGTGATGCCAACTAAACAGGTTAGTACCGCTAACTGCCCTAAAAATCGTCCAAAGAGTATTTCAAAGCGAGTTGAGCGTAATGATAAAAACCTTAGCGTACCGCGCTCTCTATCACCCACAGTTTGATCACTACAAATAAATAAGCTAAAAACAGGAAAACTATACAAAGCAATAAGCCAATACATAGCAAATTCGGCTTCAGGCCAATCAAGTAACTTACTTAATCCAATAGAGCCGGAAATATCACGGGCTATTTGTTCAAAGTCTGGCGAGCTGATTATACCTACAGCTTGGCCTATGGGGTAACGTAAAATAACAAGCCACACTAGCGCAAAAGCCGCCAGTGCAATAAGCCCTCGTTTAGTTAAAAACATACGTACCAGCTCAAAACCCGCGATTTGGGTTAAGCGCCCTAAGTTAACTGGTGATGGTGTTGCCATTGACTATCCTTAATGACGTTGTTCATACTTTAAAATAAGCGTTATTTAACAACACTAAGTGTAAACACGTTGAATTGCTAGCAAAAAAAAGCCTACTCAGAGGTAGGCTTTGTAACAAATAATGTAATTTAACCAATTAGTAATTATAAATGTTGCTCATAAATAGCTAATGCTTGCTGTAAGTCGGCAATTAAATCTTCAACATCTTCCAAACCAATGTGCAAACGAATAACAGGTCCATGCTCCCATCCTGTTTGCGAGCGCAGCCCTTTCATTGATAGGTTTGCCGTTACTAAGCTCTCAAAGCCACCCCACGAAAAGCCCATTTTGAAATGTTGTAAGCTATCTAAAAAAGCATCTATGGCGTGTTGATTACCCGCTTTCATTACAAACGAAAATAAACCATTACTGCCGTCAAAATCGCGTTTGAAAAATTCATGGCCTGGGCATGTTGTAAACGCAGGATGGCGAATATGATCAACCAACGCATGTTGCTCAAGCCATTTTGCTACTTCTAGCGCGGCTTTTTCATGCTGATTTAATCGCACTGCCATGGTACGCAAGCCTCGTAGTGCTAAATACGCATCATCTGCACTGGTGCATTGCCCGAGTAAATAAGAGTGTTCACGAAGTGTTGGCCAATACTTTCTATTAGCTACAGCAACCCCCATCATCACATCAGAGTGGCCAACAATATATTTGGTGGCGGCTTGAATACTAATATCAACACCATGTTCAAGCGGACGATAATGCAAGCCATTGCCATAAGTGTTATCAAGCACTGTCATTACATTATGATCGTTTGCCACTTTTACCATGGCGGGAACGTCTTGAACTTCCATGGTAATTGAACCCGGAGACTCTAAAAACAACATTTTGGTATTGTCTTGAATGTACTCTTCTATGTCTGCACCAATCATGGGCGGATAATAGGTCGTACTAATACCTAACCCAGCTAATATCTTGTCGCAAAAATCACGAGTTGGCTCGTAAACAGTGTCCACTATTAAAATATGATCACCGGACTTTAAAAATGATAACAGCGTTTGGCTTATCGCTGCCGCGCCACATGGGTATAACGCACAGCCCTCACCGCCTTCGAGTTCGGTAATTGCCTCTTGCAGAGCAAAATGAGTGGTCGTCCCTCTTCGGCCATAAAACAAGGTTTTGTCGCCACGTGTTTTAGCCGCTTCTTTAAGCTCACTCACAGAATCAAACACAATTGTTGAAGCGCGCTGTATCACTGGATTAACTACGCCATGGGTGTACGCTTTTTTGCGCCCTGATGACACTAATTGGGTATTTTTATTTTTGCTCGACATGATTCATCCTTCTATCTGAGTACGCCAATATTCAATTAAATAACGCGAAATCGAATCAGCTCTAGGTAGCTTTAAATGCTCCCCCTCATGTTGCCAATCTTTAAATTGCGCAAGTTCTTGGCGAGAAAACCATCGTGCATCTTCAAGTTCATCTTGCTCTGTGCTTATTTCATCACTGCTTGCTGTGGCAATAAAACCAAGCATAATTGATGAAGGAAACGGCCAAGGTTGAGAAGCAATATACTCTGCTTTCTCCACGGTAATACCCGCTTCCTCTTTTACTTCTCGGATCACGGTTTGTTCAAGGGTTTCACCTGGGTCGACAAACCCGGCAAGTGAGGAATACAGACCTTTAGGCCAAGTTGCTTGGCGACCCAATAAGCAGCGTTCAATCCCATCAGAAAATGTTTTAGTTACTACCATAATAACGGCTGGATCGGTACGCGGAAAAGTTTGGTGCATACAGGCTGCGTTGTCGCATAAACGTGAATGCCCCCCTTCAACTAAGTGATTTTTGGTACCACAGCGACCACAAAAACTATGAGTGGCATGCCAGTAACACAATCCACGAGCAAGCGCTGCATTTGAGCCATCTTCAAGTGCTACTTGAGTACCATATTGACGAATATCTGCAAACTTGGCATCACCAACAATCGTTGCTAATAACGACTCTTCGAGTTCAGTTACGTCTAGCGCAAATACGGCATTATCCTGTTTATTTGATCCTAAAAGAATAGCCTGCGTTAAATCTAAATGCGCCACTTGTTGGTAAGCTAAATACACCACCTCAGGGCTACTGTTAGCAAATAAGGTGTGATTGCCTTTAACTAAAAGCCATAAACTGTCTGATGTTTTTTTTGCGTCTACCCAAGTAGGGTCTTTGCGCGCATTTGAGCCTCTGTCTAATGGCATATTACTGTAGTTAAGCATGTAATTCCTTGATACTAATTGAATCTTAAAATTACCATACTCATCCATTAAACCCAATTTATTATCGCCATAAAAAAAGCCTAAATTAGGCTTAATTAATCTATGCACCCGTTGTATTAAATACTCTCATGATCAACGCAAACATACTGCTCAAAAATAAATCAAAAATACAATACTTAATACTTTTTAAAGTAGTAGCTGTTTGTCAATTAAATGAAATTGCTCGGCACTTTGCTTAAGTACCTCTGCGGTTAATTTATCAGCACCGTATACATCACACGGAACATTATATTGATTTTTTAAATGCCCAAGTAATAATGCAAAGTCACCGTCACCCGAGAGTAAAATAACTTTATCAAGCTGCTTCCCCTGCTCTAGCATATCTATGGTTATACCCACATCCCAATCGCCTTTGGCACTGCCGTCACGGCGTTGAACAAAGGGTTTTAGTTTTACTTCAAAGCCAATAGCGCGCAAAATATTTTGAAACTGATTTTGCTTTTCATCACCTCGGTATATTGCATAAGCGAACGCACATTCTATATCGTATTGTTGCTCCATCATTCGCCAAAAGGCATTGTAATCAAAGTTTTTACCGTAGCTTTCGCGACAGGTGTAATAAATATTTTGTACATCGACAAAAATACCTACACGAGGTTTACTGCTTTGTTGTGAGGTCATTCTTATGTCCCAATGAGTAATACTTGCAATTGCGTGTTAAGTAACCTAAATTAGTTACCAAACCCAATGTAACCAAATACGGTTACATTTAACAATGTAACCAAATTTAGTTACATATAAATAATCTATCTGGATTTTTATGATTGGTGTGATCAGCGGCGATGTTATTAAATCGCAAAAAATACCTAAACAACAATACGATGCCATGCTTTACCAGCTAGAGCAAAGTTTACGTGCAAATTGCAATAAAACAACATCTTGGGATATTTACCGTGGGGATGCATTTCAACTGCAACTCGATAAAAGTGAACAGTTAGTTACCACCGCTATTCTTATTTATCTACAGTTAAAATCTGCCGGCTATGAATTGCGCCAAAGCATGGCGTTGGGGCACATAGATAACCCTAGTACGAGTATAAAAACTGCCACAGGCTCTGCATTTACTCTCTCTGGTCATAAGCTAGATAAAATGACAAACCAGCGTTTTACATTTGCTATTGCAGATCAATCGGTTGATGAGAGCTTTAAGCTAAACCTAGCGTTTGTCGATGTATTACTGTGTAAAATAACCCAAAAACAAGCA
This sequence comes from Pseudoalteromonas sp. S1608, assembly GCF_005887265.1. GTDB lineage: Bacteria > Pseudomonadota > Gammaproteobacteria > Enterobacterales > Alteromonadaceae > Pseudoalteromonas > Pseudoalteromonas undina. The sequence goes on along the minus strand of NZ_PNDK01000034.1, from coordinate 60,213 downwards.
AATGCTTTGTATGTATATTTAACCCATACTAATAACAACCATGCAGCTTTAGCTAAAGAGCTCAACACCAGCCGCGAAAACGTTACCAAGCTGCTTAATCTTGCTAACTATCAGCTGATAGAACGATTTATTTTACATGCACAACAACAGCTTAAAAGCATACAGCAAGGACATGACTAATGGAATTTTCACTATTACTCGTTGCACTGATTATTGGCCACTTACTCGCTGATTTTTATTGGCAACCTATGAGCTGGGTAAACGACAGAAACACCCGTCATTTTAAAGCAAAAAAACTTTACAACCATGTATTGGTTCACGGAACTACCAGTGCAGTCGTTGTGGCACTTTGGGAATATAGTTTTGGCTGGCAACAACTAAGCAGCGTATTACTGGCGACCGGCATTGTTATGATCAGTCACTACTTTATTGATATTGCGAAATCGTATTCAAATAAAGGCGTAGTGCCTTTTTTATTAGACCAAATTGCACATATCACTGTCATTATTGCGATAAGTATTTGGCTAACTGACAATCAGCAATTTGCTGACAATGTGATGGCGTTATTGTGCAACGATAAAGTGCTGTGGGTTATAGCTGGTTACCTTATTATTTTAAGTCCCAGTGCGGTATTTATAAGAATGATGTTAGAGCGTTTAACTAATCACTTTTCTAGTGATGGTAGCCTCCCCTTAGCAGGACAAAGTATTGGTATGCTTGAAAGAGTACTTATGCTGACATTTATTTTATTAGATCAGTTTGCAGGGCTTGGATTTTTAATTGCCGCCAAATCCGTGTTTAGATTTGGCGACTTAAGTGCCAGCAAAGATAAACAACTCACTGAATATGTGATGCTAGGAACGTTATTGAGCGTCAGTGTTACTTTATTTGTAGGATTAGCAGTTAATTATTTAATCGGTTAGTAAAGCTTTAAAATAGGCATTAAAAAACGCGCTACCAGTAAAAGTAAGCGCGTTTTTTATTAAAGCGAACTAAACCTAATTAGTCGTTATTTGCTGGACGACGACGGCGTTGACCACTGCCCCCAACCGATTGACGCTTTGCCCATGGGTTTTGTGCATTATCATCGGTTTTAGCTGCTGGCTTTTTAGAGCCACCACGACGTGGGCCTGTACCATTGCCACCATTGTTAGGCTTTTTGCTGTTAGGTTTGCTGCTATCTGATTTAGGCTTATTAAATGGTTGTTTTTTCTTTGGCTTTTTAGCCGGTAACGGGCGTGCATCGAGTGCGCGCTCAGCAACAGGGTTAGCCGGTTCAAAACCTTCTTCTTCAGCGCGTGGAATTAGCTCGCCAATAAAGCGCTCAATGCCGTATAAATCTACTGCATCGTCAACCGTTACAAACGAAATAGCATGCCCTGATGCCCCCGCACGACCAGTTCGGCCAATACGGTGAACATAATCTTCATACACATTAGGTAAGTCGTAGTTTACAACATGCGGTAATTCAACAATGTCTAAACCACGTGCAACAATATCGGTTGCCACTAATACGCGCACTTCACCGCTTTTAAAGCCCTCTAGTGCTTTAACACGCGCGCCCTGAGATTTATTGCCATGGATTGCCGCGCCAACAATATCATCGCGTTCAAGTTGCTTAACTAAACGATTAGCACCGTGTTTAGTACGACTAAATACCAGTACTTGTTGCCAATCGTTGCTACGAATTAAATGGCTTAATAGGGCCGTTTTACGTGCTTTGTCTACTGCGTATACGCTTTGCGTGACACTTTTTGCGGTGGTGTTTTTAGCCGCAACAGAAATTTCAACGGGGTCGTTAATTAACCCTTTTGCCAGCGCGCGAATATCATCCGAAAACGTGGCTGAGAACATTAAGTTTTGACGCTTTTCAGGCATTTTTGCAATTAGGCGTTTAATATCATGGATAAAGCCCATGTCTAACATACGGTCGGCTTCATCTAAAACCAGTACTTCAACGCTATCAAATCTAACCGCGTTTTGATTGTGTAAATCAATTAAACGCCCTGGTGTCGCCACTAAAATATCAACCCCTTTGCGCAGGCGCTGCATTTGTGGGTTAATTTTAACACCACCGTAAACAACAAACGAACTCACGTTTGAATGCTTAGCATATTCTTCAACGTTTTCACTTACTTGCAACGCAAGCTCACGGGTTGGCGTTAAAATAAGCGCACGAACATGATTACTTTTTGCTTTAGTACCCGACGATAAACGCTCAATAAGCGGCAAAGTAAAACCAGCGGTTTTACCGGTACCGGTTTGCGCTGCGGCCATTACATCGCGACGTGCAATAATTGCTGGAATAGCTTGAGCCTGAATAGGCGTTGGCGTTTCATAGCCCTTTTCTAAAACCGCATTAACTAAAGACTGTGATAAACCTAAACCATCAAAACTCATATAAACTCTCTATTTCAAATTAGGCCAAAGTGGCCAGTTGCGCGCATTATACCTTTAGTGGCTCAGAATGCATGCCATTATTTACTTTGTGCCAAATCAATAAACACAAATACTAAAAAAGCGGCTAAACAGCCGCTTTTTATTTACCTGAGCATTACAAATGCTAAAAGATTATTTTACACCTAACTCACGTAAACGCTCTTGTAAGTAGCTATCTGCTGTGTAGCGATCAGATAACACCACATCTGGACGAGGGTGTAAAAACAATGGTAATGAAATACGTGATTTGGTTGTTGCTTTACCCGATGGATTAATTACACGGTGAATCGTTGATGGGAAGTAGCCACCCGATGCTTCTTGTAACATGTCACCAATATTAATAATTAAACTACCAAAATCACATGGCACGTCTAACCAACCGCCATCGGTTTTTTGTACTTGTAAGCCTGGCTCATTTGACGCCGGTAATACGGTTAATAAGTTAATATCACCGTGCGCAGCAGCACGAATAGCACCAGGCTCTTCATCACCTGTCATTGGCGGGTAATGTAAAATACGTAACAACGTTTGCTCAGACTGGGCAATCATATCTTTTAAATCAATAGAGAACTTAGCACGCACTTCTTCAGGCGCTTCAGCCTGAACCCAGCTTAATAATGTTGCCGCAAATTCATTAGCTAAACGGTAGTACTCACGTACATCTGCTTCTAATTGTGCAGGAACACGGCCTTTAGGGTAAACATGAAAGTACTCTTTAATGTCTTTTACCGTATGGCCTTTAGCTACTTCTGATACCGACGGTGGAAAATAACCATCTTGCGTTTCTTTTGAAAATAAAAACTCATGCTTTTGCTCTGAGTTAAAAAAGTCTTGCCAATTTTTATAAATAGACTCAACTAAAGATTGCGGAATAGGATGGTTTTTTAATACGCCAAAACCAGTATTTCTCAACGATTCAACAAATTGCGCAGCCGCATCGTCCGCTTTATAATCAACTGTAGGTAATTGCATGGTACATTCCAGTAAGTAGGTTGTTAGAAGCCATTTACTAATTCGCTTAAGCCACAGGTCTACACGAAATTAGTATTACATTCAAATATAGCTTAACTACTTAATTCAAGTAATAAAGGCTGCATTTTTATGCTGTGCGAGGATAGACAAACCCCCTTGAAATTATAAGGACATATGTCCGCACTCAATAAGCAAGCCTTCTCTAGCTTGATCAAGATCAAAATAACGCTTGTATTGAATTTTCACCCCATCGTACCAATCTATTCCTTATCAGCATCACACACTATATCAACTTGTTAAGGCTCTCTACATGCGACAAAAAGTTTCTTTTAAAAGCGGTGAATTAGAACTCGCTGGACAACTTGAACAGCCCTCTGGTGAAGTGAAATTTTATGCCTTATTTGCTCACTGTTTTACCTGCTCTAAAGATGTAGCGGCTGCAACACGAATAAGTCGCGCGCTCACTCAGCAAGGCATTGCTGTATTACGCTTTGATTTTACAGGGCTTGGTAATAGCGATGGTGACTTTGCCAACAGTAACTTTTCATCAAACATTCAAGACTTAGTGGCTGCAGCCAATCACTTAAGAACACACTTTAAAGCACCTCAGTTATTGATAGGCCACAGCTTAGGTGGTGCTGCGGTGCTTGCAGCAGCAGAGCACATACCTGAAGTATCGGCCATTACGACTATAGGCGCGCCATCAGATGCCCAGCATGTTACTCATAACTTTGCTGCTCATTTAGATGAAATAAACCAATCGGGTGAAGCAAAAGTGTGTTTAGCTGGGCGGGAATTTACGATTAAAAAGCAATTTATAGATGACATCGCCAAATACGATAACAGCCATATAGGCAAGCTTAAGCGTGCTTTGTTAGTTATGCATTCTCCTATTGATGCCACCGTGAATATTAGTGAAGCCGAAAAAATTTACGCAGCTGCTAAGCATCCAAAGAGCTTTATTAGTTTAGATAATGCCGATCATTTACTCAGCAATAAAGAAGACGCTAACTACGCAGCCGATGTCATTGCTACGTGGGCTAATCGCTATGTTGAATACGATAAAACACCCTATAGTGCAAAATTAACTAACGGCAGTGTATTAGTTGAAGAAAAAGATCATAAATTCACTCAGCACGTGAGTACTAAAAACCATACATGGCTTGCTGATGAGCCTACCGATGCCGGTGGTAAAAACTTAGGCCCAGACCCTTATGATCATTTACTCGCTGGGCTTGGAGCGTGTACTGCAATGACACTTCGCATGTATGCAAGTCGCAAAGAGTTGCCGCTAGAGCACATAAAAGTAGAGCTCAACCATACCCGCAATTACAACCAAGATTGTGATGATTGTGAAAAAACCGGCAATCTAGAGGCCATTATCCGCAAAATAACCTTACAAGGTGATTTAACTGACGCTCAGCGAAATCGATTACTCGAAATAGCCGATAAATGCCCTGTGCATAAAACGCTACATAACAGCCCTTTGGTGGTTAGTGAATTAGTGGGGTAACTAAAACAAAAAAGCGCAGCAAACGCTGCGCGATGCTTCAAAAATATTAACTTTAAGCAGATATTCTTTTAATTGCATTACGTGCAGATGATAATAATCTATCAATACATATATTAAATACCCACTTAATAAACGCTTTTGTTAATTTTAATGGCACAGCCACCGTTTTCCCAGCAAAAGCTATCATACAGCCTAGCAAACCCCTTACTTGTTCTTCAAGACCGACCATACTCGAAATTTTCACAACTGTTTCAGCCATTATATCGTATACCGTCATTATAGCTGAGCCTGTGTATTGAAGAGACGCAATAATGCCAGCAAAACCACCGTCAATCATTAATGTCATTAAAGCAGCAGCTATTTTATCAGCCCAATGAGTTGAATATGTAGTTTGTAAACGATTATTGTAGTTTAAAACAACTCTTCGATATAAAGAGCTTGGTACTTGGCTATACACATGTTCCCAATCAGAAGCGGTTACTGTTTTTGTGTAACCTGGAGAATCAAGTAGTGAGTGCGCACCGGCGTCAATACCTTGAGCGCGATACGGAACATATTCAGGCTCTTTAGTTTCCATATGACAAAAAGGCCACACGGGAACTTTAGGTACGGGGTCAGCACCATGCACACAACGAAAAACTTTATCGATGCGACTACCAGAATGTACAGAAAAGCCCTTCTTCCCTACTCTAGGTGCACCAAACGTATATAAATAAACAGTTTTTCCATATGTGTGCTTGATGTAATCTGCAACTAAACCAGCCAAAGCACCACCTAAACTATGTCCAACACAATGAATAACTCCTCCACCATTAAGTACTTCTGGCTGCGTTATATATGTGTCTATGCTATCTACAAAAGAAGCCATAGTGGTTTGAAAACCTTTGTGTACACTAGTATCAGTATACCCAGTAGTTGTAGGGCAAGTAACATCTGTTAATACGTCCGCTAATGTTTCGGTTCCGCGTATTGTAATAACATGATCACCTTTATGAGACTGACTATGGCCTTTCCCGATATATAAAAAACCTGTCGTTTGTCGCCAAAAAAAGCCTCCAGATGAACCTTCTGCTAGATTTTCTGATTTAAAGTGGAATTCATTCTTTATGAGTTTAGGTACGACTAATCTAGTACCTCTCCCAATTGAATCATATGCGAAGAGTGCCAATTGCACTGCTAGTTTAGGGGATAGTGCTGTCATATAATTTCATCCTTAAAATAAATAGTAATTCGTTTACTCTGGAGATAGTAAGTTGTTTATAGTGTCCATATCTAGATCACAGATAGTTACCAAAGGCTGATATCGAGATCCCCCATATTGACTGATATCTAAATCATACTGGACTTCTTCATTCTGTAAATCAGCATTTAAACCCGTTAGCAACCTGCTCACAGGTGGTACACTTTTCCAGCCTTTACTCATGACCCACAGCCAATAATAGCCATCATCATTCGCTTCATTCTTAACGTTGATTAAGTCTTTCTTAACCGTTATTTCTTGCCTGATTAAATAATCTTGCCCAACAATATTCCCAGGAGCTTTAGAGCGAACAATAAGTTCATCAAAAGAAAACTCACCATGGGTATTAGTTAGTGCATAATCTATAACAGGGTTTTTTTCATAACCTTCATAAAAAAGCTTTCTAATAACCTCTACTCCTGCAAGAGCTTCGCCCTGATTAGTTATTCGCCCTTTGACCTCAGGTGATAATTGAACTTCATAACTTTTAAATAACCCAAACACAGCTTGATTCTCCGATGAATAAACACACGTACAAAATAATACTATTAGACACAAAAAGAAGGAGGAGCGACGATAAGAGAAAGTTAATTTACTTTTAAACACTATTTGACCTTCCGATGGCTTTCTTCTTATGAGACTACTAAACATAAGTGAACAATTCAAGATTCCCTTTATAAATTTGTACCTAAATTTAAATCATCAAAAACCTGTTTCCTATCCCCAACGCCTATAAAAATATAATTTACAGTCGTACGGGGAAGCTAGTGAAAAGGCTAGTTGGTTGAACTGATTACTGTAAATAATATTTTATGTTATTCATTTTATTCGTCTAAAAACGCCGCTACCTCTTTACTCATTCTATCCACCAGCCATTTAGGCCCGCCATCGTACATATCGTTGTGATGTGATTTTTCTATCAACGTTTGCGTAACAGGATAAACGGTTAACTCTTGGTCGGTTAAAAGCACGTTTGCATCGGCTGGATAATCACTACCGCGCAGTGTGAGCACGCGTGTGTTTTTATTGCGTGGCAATAACATGCGGCGGTGATCGAGCGTAATTAATTGGCTTACTTCACTTGGATAAATAGCTGCATACAAGGCTGAAATATCTCCACCATTTGAGTGACCAAATAAAGTGAGTTTTGTAAAATCATACTCAGGGTATTTAACACTTAGCTCGTTGACTAAAAATTTGAGGGTTACAACACCCCGGTGCCAATTTTCCATACGAGTAGTTAGGTATGGCTGCGCACGATTAAGTGCAGGGTCACTTTTAAGTTCATGTGCTACCGCAATGCTTAAATAGCCTTGCGCATTAAATAACTTACTCGCAAAGGTGTATTCATCGTGGCTAATGCCATACCCTGCATTTACAAATACCACTGGGCATTTTAATTGCGCGCTGCACTTAAGGTGGTTAGCTGGTAGGGTAATATTTACAGGTATAGAGCGATTACGACTTTCATCAATGATTGCATCGTCTTGGGCATAACTTGATGATGCAAATAGCGTAGAACTTAAAGTCAGTGCACTTAACATTAAACGCTTTTTTATAATTTTTAACATGCATTCCCTTGTATTACATATACATTTTTAACTAACATTAATTTTTATTATAAAGGTTAGCGCGCGCCTTTGCTAATTTGTGCGATAATAGCGATTATTGTTTTACTATTATCGCAAAAGAATCCATTCATGAAATCATATAGCAGCATTGAACAACGCATCGACATTCTCCAAAGCAGAATTGAAGCCTACCAAGAAGAAATTAAAGTGTTACAAGCCGAGCCGAAAAGTAACAATGAACGGATTATTTTTAAGTTCATTGAAACCGGCAGTACAGGTAAAACCAAAGATTTTGTGAGAGAGCTGGGAATTAAATCGCCGCGTGATAGCTTATATTCATCTGGTGATGTAACCAAACTGATTAAAGATGGCGCTGATGATATTTCGCCAGAGCTATTGAGCATAGCCCGTGCACTTGCTAGCGCGCGCAACAAAAATGGCCCTGCTTGCTAATAGCAAATATAATAACGGATTAGCCGTAAGCTCTTGCGGCTAATCAACCAGCTCGATATCAAGTCCAGCTAATAAATTTAACGCTTCAAGCCGTTCAAACTTTGCATTACTCACATCATTGCTTGTTATATCAATATTAAATTGCGTTGCGCCAACAAAGTTTGCTTTTCTCAAATTAGTTTGATGAAACAGGCTGTCTCTAAAGTCAGTATCCGAGAAGTTGCTTTGAGTTAAGTTAGCGTGCCTAAAATCAACATCTTTGGCAAAACAGTTCGTCATTGTTAACGCTTTTAACTGTAATTCAAAAAACGAACTATGGCTCAGCTCACACTGTTTAAAACTCACCGGTGACGTTAGCGCTAATTGTGGCCAATTTACTTGTCCCCACATTATGCTATTGAGTTTACAATTTGCAAAGCTCACCCCTTCTAGTGAGCTGTAATTCCAATTAAGCTCAGTCAAATTACAGTTAATAAATTCACACTCTATAAACCGACAGGCACTAAACTGGCTGTGACTAAAATCGCAATCAATAAACTGACATTGTTCAAACTCAATATCGCTAAAGCGCTTTGCATTTGCTGTAAAGTTTGAAAATGACTGATCAAAATAATGACTATCTTTAAATAACTCGCTCATAAAAATAAAGCACCTAAATTGGGTTATGCCAAACAAAAAACCCCTTAGGTACGAAGCCTAAGGGGTTTTGATCTAACTAAACACTAGCTTTATTCTGCGCTTGGTAATTCTTTCTCAACTACACTAATAGCAAGCTCTGTCAGCGAATCGCTGTTTGCTTTGCTAGGCGCATCGGTTAATAAACACGATGCTTGTGTGGTTTTAGGGAAAGCAATAACGTCACGAATGTTATCAGTACCACATAACAACATAACTAAACGGTCTAAACCGAACGCTAAACCTGCATGCGGCGGTGTGCCGTATTTAAGCGCATCAAGTAAGAAACCAAATTTATCTTGCTGCTCTTGCGCTTCAATACCTAAAATTCTAAATGCTGCTTCTTGCATATCTGCATTGTGAATACGTACCGAGCCACCGCCCACTTCGTAGCCGTTTAATACCATATCGTAAGCATCTGAAATAGCCGCTGCTGGGTTTGCTTCAAGCTCACTGGCACTAATATCTTTTGGTGCAGTAAATGGATGGTGTACAGCGTGTAGTGTGCCTTCGTCATCTTCTTCAAACATTGGGAAGTCAACAACCCAAAGTGGTGCCCAGCTATCTAAATTAGTGATTTCTAAATCAATACCAATTTTTAAACGAAGTGCGCCCATGGCTTCATTTACGGTGTTGCGTTTATCCGCACCAAATAAAATGATATCGCCTGTTTGTGCATTAGTACGTTCAAGTAACTGCGTGATCACATCTTCATTTAAGAATTTAGCGATTGGCGATTGCACGCCCTCAACGCCTGCATCACGGTCATTTACTTTCATCCATGCTAAACCTTTAGCACCGTAAATACCGATAAACCTAGTGTAATCATCTAGTTGCTTACGAGAAAGTGATGCGCCACCTGGTACCGTTAGTACTGCAACACGGCCTTTTTCATCGTTTGCTGGGCCTGAGAATACTTTAAATTCTACGTCTTTTACTAAATCGGCTACATCAATAAGCTTCATTGGGTTACGTAAGTCTGGCTTATCAGAACCATATAGGCTCATTGCCTCAGAGTAAGGCATAATTGGGAAATCACCTAAATCAACATTTAGTAATGACTGCCACATTTCACGGATCATTTTCTCTGTCATACCACGTACTTGATCAGAGCTCATGAACGAGGTTTCTAAATCTATTTGAGTAAATTCAGGTTGACGGTCAGCACGTAAGTCTTCATCACGGAAACATTTAACAATTTGGTAGTAACGGTCAAAACCCGACATCATCAACAATTGCTTAAACAACTGTGGCGACTGTGGTAATGCGTAAAAGCTACCTTTATGAACACGACTCGGTACTAAGTAATCGCGAGCACCTTCAGGCGTTGCTTTAGTTAGCACTGGCGTTTCGATATCTAAAAAGCCATTTTCATCTAAAAAGCGACGTACAAAGCTGCTTGCTTTAGCACGTAATTTAATGCGGTCGCTCATTTCTAAACGACGTAAATCTAAGTAACGGTATTTTAAACGACGCTCTTCTGAGTTCACTTGGTTAAAATCAAGTGGCATAGGCTCAGAGCGGTTAATAATAGTTAAACCCGTGCCTAAAATTTCTACTTCGCCGGTTGCCATGTCTTTATTTACTTGACTATCTGGGCGAGCACGTACAATCCCTTTTAACTGAACACAAAATTCTTGACGAAGTTTGTTAGCTGTTTCCATTAATCCTTCAACTTCCGGATCGAATACAACTTGTACTAAACCTTCTCTATCACGTAAATCGACAAAGATAAGTCCGCCAAGGTCACGTCGTTTGTTGATCCAGCCACATAGTTCAACTTCCTGATCTACGTGAGTTTTATTTAGCTGTCCGCAGTATATAGAGCGCATAGTTTTCCTGTCAGATAAAAGGCATATAGCGGTTAAACACTGTTGTTTTAAAAGTTTTTATAAACACCAAAATGAAAATAAAACCGCTAGCAATTCAAAATAATCAAATTAAGCCCTGCATTATACCCAAGTCGGTTGAAGATGCTAGGGCGTGTTTACCTTTCGGGGTTGAATTTACAGCGCACCGTTTTGTTATTTGTTACACTACCGGCACTTTATAACAAGGCTTTTGTTTGTATGCTATATATTGGATGCCCGCAGTGGTCGAGCAACGCATGGAAAGGAAACTTATTTTCACGCCAGTGTAAAAATGCCGATATGCTTAGCGAATATGCGCAGCATTTTAATTCGGTAGAAGGTAATACTAGCTTTTACGCCGACCCCTCACCTGACACTGTATTACGATGGGCTGCCAGTGTACCTGATGAGTTTAAATTTACCTTTAAATTTCATCGGCGCTTTAGTCACGAACTCCAACTTACTAACGTGCAACATGAGCTAACTAATTGGCTTAATTTATTCGCCCCGCTATTTGAAAAAACAGGGCAAATAATGCTGCAATTACCTAAAGCGTTTGCCCCACAGCATTTAGCGAAGCTTGCCGCTTTTATTGAGTTACTTCCTAAAGAGCTAAACTATGGGGTTGAGGTACGCCACCCTGATTTTTTCAAAAAAGGTGAGGCCGAAATCGCGCTTAATCAGCTTTTAATGGCACACAATATAAACCGCATTGCAATGGATACCCGCGCATTATTTGCGGTTAAACCCACAACCGAAGCACTCATAGATGCACAACAAAAAAAGCCTTATTTACCAGTGCACGCTATTGCTACGGGCTCGCAGCCTATGGCGCGCTTCGTTATTGCTGATTTAGAAAACGATTATAAGACCTTTTATCAGCCTTGGCTTAGCAAAGTAACCCAGTGGCTCGATGAGGGCAAAAGCCCCTATGTGTTTTTTCATACCGCTGATAACCGCGAAGCGCCCTTACTGGCTCGCCAGTTTTGCCAAGATTTGGGGTATAATCACAATGTACTCAATCCATTTAGTGGCGAAAAAGAAGCCCACCAGCAAGCACTTTTTTAAAAATAAATTAAAAATACAGAGACAATAATGAGTGAATACGCACGTTACTTTACCGGCTACCCTGCCAATATCGTTGAGCAAGTGTTAGGACTAATAAAAGCAGGAAAGGTAAGTGAGTATTTACTTAAAAAGTACCCGCAGGCGCATCGTATTACCAGTGATAAGTTACTGTATAGCTACGCCACTGAGCTTAAAAAGCAGTATTTAAAAAACGCCCCGCCATTTGGCCGCGCTGCGTTTAAAAAACAAGGTGATATGGTTACCAATGCGCTCGGTACCCACACGTACCGTATGCAAGGTAAAACCCGCAAGCACGATTTAGCAATAAACAGCGATTTACTGCGCGCGCCAGAGCCATTATTAAAAGCATTAGTGGTGCACGAACTCGCGCATTTTAAAGAAAAAGACCATAACAAAGGCTTTTATAAACTGTGCTGCCATATGGAGCCGCAGTACCATCAGCTAGAGCTGGATTTACGGATTTTTTGTGTGGCTATTGCGATGGGTGAAAATCCGTATAATTGAGCGGTCAGCGGTCAGCGGTCAGCCAAAATTCAATGACACACGAGTTCATAATGAAAGCCCTCGTTAATAAAAAACGCGATACTAAATCGCGTTTTTTATAATTTACTGATAGCTACAAACTGACAGCTAGCTCGTTAGATTTCGTTTCACTCAACCCAATCTACTTAAAACGTTAAAGCCCTAATTCGGCCATAAAGTCGTCGTCGCTATCATCTTGCTTTGGCTGTTTTGCTTTTTCTTTATCCGCTTTTTGCTTGGCTTCGTTTGCGATAATGTCGTCTGGGTCTACAGCTTCTACAATGTCAAAATCGTGAAGTTTAATAAACTCTGTTTTATCCATCGCTAATTCTAAATAGAAGATATTTTGATTGCGAGTCGTAAACGTTACACGGCGAGCTTGCGGGCGATCCATAGTGGTATCAACCGATATTTGCACTTGCTTATTAATAGCCATCATTTTTGGCTGGTTTTGGGTAATAGAGGTATGCAGCTGTTCACGCACTTTTGACGTGAAGTCTCCCACTATTTGGTTCATCAACTCACCCATCACGTTTGAAACGTCATCAGATAAGTGACTATGCGCGATTTCGTCTTCTGGCATGCCCATATTACGCATGTAATCGCCATAAATTTCCATCGCCGCTTGCGCCGTAAAGTTGGTAACAACTAAGCCGGTAAAGCCCCCGTCAAATAAAACAAAACAACCTATGTCTGGTCGCATACATGTGCGGGTGATTTTTTGCACCATGGCTGAATAGCTGATCTCGTTGCCGCTGGCTGATGAAAGTACACCCGTTACTGAGTGGCATAATGTTGCTAATATATCGTCGGTACTAATAACCTTACTTTTGCTCATTTAATAATCTCTTTTATACTTATTCTTCATAATTCTAGTCAAGCTACTGAATTTATCACTGACTATCCAGCATAAAATGTTAAAATAGCACTATTATTTTCAAAGAGACTGCCTTCGTGAGTATAAAAGACAGTATTTATGCCTCTGAGCAACAAGTAAAAGACTTTAGTTTTGATCAAAACGTGGTTGAAGTATTTCCCGACATGATCCAACGCTCGGTCCCCGGTTACGCCACCATAGTAAGTACCATGGGAAAATTAGCGGGCGAGTATGCTCAGCCAAATTCAAATTTGTATGACCTAGGCTGCTCGTTAGGGGCGGTTACCCTAAGTATGCGCCGTAATATTCAAACTGATAGCTGTCATATTATTGCTGTAGATAACTCACAAGCCATGGTGGAGCGTTGTAAGGTACATTTACAGGGGTTTAGATCAGACGTTCCTGTAACTGTTACTTTAGGTGATATTAACGAGCTTGATATTCAAAATGCCTCAGTAGTAGCGATGAATTTTACTCTGCAGTTTATTCCACCTGCGCAGCGCAAAGCGGTACTTGAAAAAATATACGCTAATTTAAAGCCCGGTGGCGTTTTGCTATTAAGTGAAAAAATTAAAGCCGAAAACGAGCAATGTGATAACTTACTGATTGACTTGCACCACGACTTTAAACGTCATAATGGCTACTCTGAGCTAGAAATAAGCCAAAAGCGTACCGCGATTGAAAACGTAATGCGCCCCGATACACTTAGCACACATACACAACGTTTAAGCGACATTGGTTTTAGCCAAACGCAAGTGTGGTATCAATGTTTTAATTTTTGCTCAATGGTAGCAATTAAATAATTTAGAGAGTGACACATGTCTGCATGGTTTAACCAATTTTACGCTGCTATTGCACAAAGCCCACTTAGCCACTGGCTAGAAACCTTGCCTGCGCAATTAAAGCATTGGCAACAAGAGGCTAGCCATGGCGATTTGCCTCAATGGCAAAAAGTACTAAAAAACTTACCTGAGGTATCAACAAACCAAGTTGATATTGTCAGCAAAGTAGCAATAGGCGCGCCTGGCGAAATGACTGAAGGCGAAAAAAAGCAAACCACGCATTTATTAAAACGAATGATGCCTTGGCGAAAAGGTCCATTTAATGTGCACGGTATTGAAATAAATACCGAATGGCGCAGTGACTGGAAATGGGATCGACTCCTGCCGCATATTGAGCCATTAAAAGGCCGTACTGTATTAGATATTGGTTGTGGCTCGGGATATCACTTATGGCGTATGCGCGGTGAAGGTGCACAGTTTGTGGTGGGTATTGACCCATCTGACTTATTTTTGTGCCAGTTTCAGGCAATTAAACACTTCAACCCTGATGAAAACGTGCATTTATTACCATTAGGTGTAGAAGCCCTGCCAGAGCTTAAAGCATTTGATACGGTATTTTCGATGGGAGTACTTTATCACCGTCGCTCACCTATCGACTTTTTAGCGCAATTAAAGGCACAGCTTCGCCCTGGTGGTGAGCTAGTACTTGAAACTTTAGTTATTGAAGGCGATGAAAACACCGTTTTAGTACCGACCGACCGCTACGCAAAAATGCGTAATGTATGGTTTATTCCAAGCACTGCGGCATTAAAATTGTGGATGGAACGTGTTGGCTTTAAAGATGTGCAAATTAAAGATTGTGCTATTACAACGCTCGACGAGCAGCGTAAAACTGACTGGATGGAAAACGAATCTTTAGTTGACTTTTTAGACCCTACTGACACCAGTAAAACCATTGAAGGCTACCCTGCTCCACTTAGAGCGATACTTACAGCAAAAGCCTAATTTGTAGTATTAATTTTTATTTTCATGTTAAAAAGCGCCATTGGGCGCTTTTTTTGTTTACTAATGCAACAATTAGCGGACAAGTGTCCTTGTCTTTAAAATCAAATATAGATTTCAACTAGCCGCGCTCCTGCAATTGTTGTAAAATACGCGCGTTTCTAAGTAAGCATCAAAACAACTATTTTGAGGAAAACCTGTGAGCGAACAAAAACAGTCTCTAAGCTATAAAGACGCGGGCGTAGATATCGACGCTGGTAATGCACTTGTTGAGCGTATTAAAGGCGTAGTTAAAAAAACTCGTCGTCCTGAAGTGATGGGCGGAATTGGTGGTTTTGGCGCACTTTGCGAAATTCCTGAAGGTTATAAGCAACCCGTACTTGTAGCAGGCACCGATGGTGTTGGTACTAAGTTACGTTTAGCAATTGACCTTAAAAAGCACGATACCGTAGGTATCGACTTAGTTGCTATGTGTGTAAATGATTTAATAGTACAAGGCGCTGAACCCCTGTTTTTTCTAGATTACTACGCAACGGGTAAACTAGATGTAGACACAGCAGCCGACGTAGTAACCGGTATTGGTAAAGGTTGTGAAATTTCAGGTTGTGCCCTTATTGGTGGCGAAACAGCTGAAATGCCAGGTATGTATGATGGTGAAGACTACGACATGGCAGGCTTTTGTACCGGTGTAGTAGAAAAATCTAAAATTATTGATGGTACTAAAGTAGCCGCAGGCGATCAGCTAATTGCACTTGCTTCTAGTGGTCCACACTCAAACGGTTTCTCACTAATTCGTAAAGTATTAGAAGTGTCTAACGCTGATACTAACCAAGTGATTGATGGCAAAACCTTAGGTGAGCATCTTTTAGAACCAACACGCATTTACGTTAAACCATTACTTGAGTTGTTTAAGCAAGTAGACGTGCATGCTCTTTCGCATATTACTGGTGGTGGCTTTTGGGAAAACATCCCTCGCGTATTACCTGAATCTGCAAAAGCAGTTGTTAAAGGTGATAGCTGGCAGTGGCCTTCTGTGTTTAGCTGGTTACAAGAAAACGGCAACATTACCACTCACGAAATGTACCGTACATTTAACTGTGGTGTGGGCATGGTGTTAGTTGTACCTGCAGATCAACTTGATAACAGCATAAGCATTTTAAAAAATCTTGGTGAAAAGGCATGGCACCTTGGTGAGATTCAAGATGCGGTTGCGGGCGAAGAGCAAGTTGAAATTGTAGGTGGTGCTGCGTAATGGCACCCACTCGTCTAGTAGTTTTGATCTCAGGCAGTGGCTCAAATTTACAAGCCATTATTGATGCCTGTGAAAGCGGCGAGATAAACGCTCATATTGCGGCTGTTATTAGTAATAAAGCAGACGCATATGGGTTAGAGCGTGCAAAAAATGCAGGCATTGCAACGCAAGTACTGAGTCATAAAGAGTTTGACTCCCGCGAAGCATACGATGCCCAATTAATGCATATAATTGACTCTTTTGAACCAAATCTAGTTGTATTAGCTGGGTTTATGCGTATTCTAACTCCTAGCTTAGTGCAAAAATATGTTGGAAAAATGTTGAACATTCATCCATCTTTGTTGCCTAAGTACCAGGGGCTGAATACCCACCAAAGAGCAATTGATGCAAAAGACGACGTTCACGGCGTTAGTGTTCACTTTGTAACTGAAGAATTAGACGGCGGACCGGTTATTCTTCAAGCTAAAGTGCCTGTATTAGCAGATGATACAGCAGACACGCTCGCTAAACGTGTACATGCGCAAGAGCACATAATTTATCCTTTGGTGGTCAAGTGGTTCAGTGAACAACGACTTACGATGGAAGCAGATTATGCAGTTCTTGACGAAAAACAACTTCCTGCACACGGCGCGCACTACCCAAAATAAAAAATTAAGTGCTTGGCTACTATGTGCGGGCACTTTATTACTTCCTACCAGCCTGATTGCAGGCGAGTTAACCCAGTACCAAGCTAGTTATGACATTTTGCGCAAAGGCACTAATCACGGCAAAGCCGAGCGTGAACTAAAAAAACTCGATAATAATAACTACCAAGTCACTTACCACAGTGATATTGAATGGATGATTTTCTCTGACTCACGTCAAGAGTCATCAACCTTTAGCTTTATTAATGGTAACGTAGAGCCTATTGATTATACGATGATCCGCACAGGCACAGGGCCTGACAAAAAGTATAAAATTAACTTTGACCGTCTAACCAAAACGGTTACCAGTAACACCAGCGATTACCCGTTAAAATGCCAATGGCATGATAACTTCCAAGATGGTATTTCTTATCAAGTACAAGTTCGTGAAGGTCTTAAAAAAGGCAAAACCAACTTCTCGTTTCCGTTGGTTGATAAAAAAGGTAATTGCCGTGACTACGACTTTGAAGTGGTAGAAACCGAAATGATTTCTCTGCCTATAGGTAATGTAGAAGCAGTGAAAGTTAAACGCTTATACGATAACGATAAACGCCAAGCTTTAGCCTGGTTTGCCCCAGAAATGGATTACATGCTAGTGCGCATGTGGAAGGGTGAAAAAGGTGTGGAGCAGTTTGAAGTGCAAATGAAATCGTTTACCGTGATCAACCCACCTGCTTTACCTGCAGAAGTGAAAAACGAACTATCACCAGAGTAAATTGCTTACAAGGTGAAAGGCCCAAGTGTGACGACCATAACTTGGGCTTTTCATTTTAATACTTAAATTTAAAACTTTAAGCTGGGTTTCATTTTACTCTACCCAAGCTACATTAATTCACCCATTTTAAATAACGCAAACTCTCCTGGCTGCATTTTTTGCCAGCGCTCATCATTAGTTAATGGCCTTGTTGCTATAACCGTTACTACATCGTTTGGTGTGGTTTCTTGTTGAAAGTCGACCACCATGTCAGCATCAATCAATGTAGCTTTACCAAATGGTGCACGGCGCGTTATATAATGTAAGTTATTAGTACAATACGCTAAAACAAATACACCATCGGTCAATAACATATTAAATACGCCCTTTTCACGTAGCGTATGCGAAAGCTTGGCGGCGTATCTAAAAACCGATGCCATATTACTTGGACGCTTTGGGTATTTTTCGCGAATTTTGTCAAGTAACCAACAAAAAGCGAGTTCACTGTCGGTGTTTCCCACAGGTCGATAATACTCTGGTTTTAAATCGTGATAATTTGAAAGCTGCCCATTGTGTGCATAGGTTATTTCGCGCCCCCACAACTCTCGGGTAAACGGATGAGTGTTTTCAAGACACACCCGACCACGATTCCCTTGGCGAATATGACTAATAACCGATACACTTTTAATTGGGTACGCTTTTACCAGCTTTGCTATTTCTGACTGGTAACTTGGCTCTGGATCTTTAAAGGTTCTGCAGCCTTTACCTTCATAAAAAGTAATGCCCCAGCCGTCTTTATGCGGGCCAGTATTTCCACCACGCTCCAACAACCCTGAAAAACTAAAACAAATATCCGTTGGCACATTGGCTGACATGCCAAGTAACTCACACATAAAATAAATAAACCTTTAAAAATAATTACTTATAAATAAAAATGAAATTCAAATTTTCTTTTGGTCACAGTTTTGGTCGTTGTTTTGTTTTTGTAACGCTAAATTTAAATTATTTATAAGCTTGATAGTGACATTGTTAAACATCACCAGAATAAAGGCAAACAGTTATGTGTTTAGCTTTTCCAAAAATCGATTTTTTTGCATGCTTTATTTAGTGTTTTTAAATTTCAGTTTTGTTTTTGATTAACTTATTGTTTTATATTGATTTTATTGAAAGTTAAAAAAGCACTTTGATCTTTAAAACCCCACGTAAACGAGCTAAGTTATTGTTTATTAGTTTCATTATTTTTAATTCTTTATAAATTACAGTCGGTTAAACTGTAAAACAGTGAAATTAGTCACGATCTTTTCAGATCCTTGATCTGCTAAGAACCTTATATAGGGCGCTGGCTGGCGGTTTAAATGAAGTACTTTAAAACTGTAAAAAAATAACGATAAAGAGCGCGCAGGAGGGTGAGGAAGAGTGCGGATTTCGTGGCATACATTCTGTGTGGGGCTAGTTTCCGTGGCTAGAACCTCGCTGGCCAACATATACAGCGATAACTTTACTGCAGCAAGTGGCGGGCACTAAAAAGCCCAGCGTGATGCTGGGCTTGTTTGAGTGGCTTATGTGTTACTTTGTTATTGGGTCTAACCTAGATTTTTGGGCTGCAGCTTCACCTGCTTTGCTTGTGAATACTGCGGCGGTTATCGGTGGGGGCATTGTAATTGTGTGCTTATGGGTTGCGCATTCTGTTGCTATATCTTTTACTGTTGCCATTAGCTCTGAAAGTAATTTAAGTACGTTCTCGCTTTCGCTACCTACCCACGTTTTAGGGCTCTTATGCTCTTGTTCTTTGCTGGCTACTACTTTGCGTGTTTCACACTGCAGCTCTGCTAATTTACCAATTATGTCTTTTAATGATTCATCTGTTTTGTTTTCAAAGTTGCCCTGATCATCAATATGCTGATAAACACCTTCGCGTACTTGAGTACGGGTTTCACCTTCTTTGATAGCGGGCAAGTCCCAGCCAAAGGGTAACACTGTTCTTATGAATGGTTTATCAGCTCGGCCATAAGCAAAGCCAATTTCTACAATTGAATTAATAGCCGGCGGTTCTAATCGGCCAGCATTATTACCAACACCCGGTAATGGAATTGGCACGGCTTCTAACACTTCAATGTCTGCATCTTCACCATGCTCATTTAACAATTGTATGTTTGCGGCATACCTTGGGTAAAAAGCATCACTGGCTTTTTCTTCATCTGTTGGCAGTTCTGGCAATGCAACAACCCTACCCCATGTTGGCAGGTGTAGTTTATTGCTTAGCTCTGGGAATAACCGGCGAACAACTCTACTTATAACTTTTTCCATCACTATGCCTTACTGGTTTAACAGCTTACTTTGCCATTTAATTAATTGCTTGTTCCCTGATAAAATCACCTCAGTAATATAGCGGCCGTTTAGCTTTATGCCTGGTCTTAGTTTTGGTATTGCTATTAGCTCACCGCTTGTTGATGATTTAACTTTTATCGTATGCTCAGGAAAGTCGTTTATCTCTGACTTAGCCCAGCCAGAATCAGCCCAACTGCCAACATATATTTGGCCGTCAGGTCTTTGCTGATAAATATACCCGTCAATATTAAACACCTTACCCAATTGTTGTAATGCGCTTATACCCGTACCGTTATGATAAAAGCACGGCACCTTTTTATTTATATATTCAGCATTTGGCGTAACAAACTTAACGCCTAATTCGCTTAGCTTTTCTAACACCATTTTTGCTGTGGCATGACGTATTACAATTGGGGATGAAAAAGCCAACGCGCCTATTAACTCACGACACGTAATCAACCATTGGTTATTGGCAAAGTGCTTTGATTCAATCACACCTAAAAAATAAGGTGTTAGGTTTGTAGCGCTGTATCCTATTTGCAGCTCAACAATGCCCGACGGTTCATTATCACTGGTAATAGAAAACGTAGCGCGGCCAGTACTAAACAAGCCAAGCTTAATGCTTTCATCAACAATGCTATTAACTTGTTTGCCGCCAATTGTTAGCACTTTAGTAAGCCGGTCACTTGTTTGCATGCTTATGGCCCTTCTACATTTTCAAATTGCTTTTGAATGTTTTCGTGCCCGCTGGTTGCTTGGCCTGTTGAGTTCTCAAGCGCTAAACCATCAATTTGTTGTTGCTCACGTTCAGACTTACTTTTAACCTCAACAAGTTTAAAGCTCACAGTCCAAATTTTTAATGTTTCGTCTTCGCTTGATGATATTTCACCGTCAAACTTCACCTTACGTATTTTATACGCTTCAGCAATGGTGCTGTTTACTGTGCGAACAATACGCGCGCCGTTTTCATCAAGTGCTTTAGCTTTGGCTATTAACTCAGCCAACTGAGCAGCATCATCGTGTTTTATTTTAACCGTCACACTTAAAACACCGGCTTTAACACCGTTGTCACTCGATAAACTAAACGAGCCATAGCCCGATAAGTCTTCACCGGCCACTTTCACGCCCGCATTAATTTTTGTGCCGTAGCCTGGCACTTTCCAGCCATCAAGCGTGATCATAAAAACAGCCCTTTAATTTTTGCGTAAGCCCACACACAAAACCACATAATGTAAGCTTTCCAAAGTGGCACACCATTGCTTTTAAGTAATACAAAAAACTCATAATGTGCTTTTTTACGCCCTGTTTTTAATGCAAAGTCATGCCATATTGCCGCAAGCAAGCCCTCGCCAAACGGATTATGAAACCATCGCACAAACCATGGAAACGTAAAGCCATCAGTTACAAAAAACCGATGAACTTCACCAAACTGGGTTTTTATCGGCTCTAGCAATTGCGCTTTACCGGCACTAATAAAATTAAGTTTAATTTGCATGGCTGCCCCTAAATCACAGAGAACCGTCGCTCTGTTAGTGCAAAAACATCTTGCTCATAATCAGAGTTAATAAGCTCTTGGTTAACAATCCACACGCCGTTAGTTTCAAACTTAAGTGGCAATGTAAATACACCGCTTACCACTTCTGCCGGCATTAGCTGCACACGACCAGTATCAACACGCTTAAAGGGCACTTTAAATTTACGATCAGGAATTGCTAATTGCCCCGTAGCAATAACAGCATCACTTGATTGCGGTACCGTGTATTCGTTTTCAACGTTTACATAGCCCTCAAGCTGGCCTGCTACATTGTCGATAATAACGGGGATCAATGGCGCTTCAACGGGCGCTATACTTGCTAAGTAATCCTCAACGCTGTAATCGCTAACAATGTTTTTACTGCCAACATAGTCAGCAAATAAATAATTACTTTCACCAATTGATACAATACTTTGATTTTTAAATAATGATTGTTTATCTGGTAACTGCGGCTCAATAAACCCTGAATTAATCTTTAGTAAAATAAGCATGGATAAATTTAAACCTCTTGCTGAATACGAAAGTTAGTTGTTGCGTGTATGCAATCTGATACCCACTTTTCTAATAGCGGTCTATCTAAGTACAACGTTTGACTGTTTCCTACGCCAATAAACATATCCTTTGAAACCTGATAAATTCCAGTAAATTCATTGACTGCTTCTCTGTGTCTCGTTATAACTTGCCGTTTATTAGTCTTTGAAATAGACATATCCAAATCAGGATTTATACCGAACGTTCCACCTTTAACCATCACTACTGAGCCATTAAATAACGCAATACCATTTGTTATCCAGCCGTTTTGGTCTGCCTCAGTTCTGATGAGACCCACATCAGGCAATTCCAAACCTTGTGATAGGGTCGTCATATCAACTTCACATGATTTAAAGATTGTTTTACCTGAGTTGTAATAAACAGCGAATACAGTCCCATCCTCCAAAATACCTAGACTCTCTACAATAAATGGTGAGTTGGCTTTTGGTGTTTTTATAGAGCTAAGTCTATGAGTAATATTTTCTAGATTAACGGTAAAGAACCTGACAGAGCTGTCGTAATTTATCGATAATCTACCAAGCAAATGTGGCACGTTATCTATTAGCGTGATTACATATGATTCGCCATTCCCTCGCGTTGGGTTCTCGAAATATGCAGTAGAGCCAACAATATCATTTGTAGTCAAATTCCATCTGATAGAGCCATCTGCATTGTAATAAATGATATTAAAGTCAACGATTACTAAACCGCCCTTTAGAGGATCATAAGGGTTAGGAATCACAGGTATCTTATGTCTACTTCCATAGTCCACATCAATAGCATCAAAAAAGCTAGTCCCACGCTTTGCATCAGGCCAAGGCAGCAAATCAGTTTGTGAGTTTTGAAATACACCATTTTTAAAGCCTGCTTCGTTATTTACTACGCTATCCATTTAAAACTCCCACACGTTATCTATTTTGTTATACACAAATACACGTTCGTTTTTATCATCAGCAACAATGGTTACTTGGGTATCTACTGCGCCATCCGCTAAGCGTTTATACTTTGCAGTATCAGCCGTTGTTAAAACGGGCTGTCCGTTACTGGCCCGTACTGAAAACCACTCGTTCCCCGTAAGTTCAGCAACTAACGGCGCGTTATAGTTTGCTGAGTCAGTTAAGTTGTGGCGCTTTTTAAGCTCAAGTTCTGGTTGAGTAATAAATTTTTGATAGGCTTCAAATTCTGCCATGCTTACAAACTCGCCCTCTTGCACTTGCCATGGCAATGCGCTCAGGGTAATGCTTAAATCGTCTGCAATATTTTGGCTGCGCCAAACCACGCTTTTAACGCTGTGGTTACCTATTATATTGCCCACGGTTTTTGTTTTGGTTTGCAAAGCGGTGGTTACTACAGCAATAAGTACCTGTTCGTTGTTTGCTTTCGTTGCCACTACGCCAAACCAGTTGTATTCAAAGTCTCCTATTTCGTAGCCCATAACAACACTGATCACAATGGCGTTGCCATCGACTTTTGATACCGCATTAACCGGCTCACTATGCACAATGTTTGCGGGTATCACAGTGTTAGGATCAATCGGGGCTGTTTCGTCTTGGCCGCTAATATTGGCAAACACAAAATGCGTTATGTTTTGCACTTCATCGCCTGCAAATACAGCGTTGCGGTAGTCTAAGCCCGCATTGGTTATTTGTAATTGGCTCACCCGATCACCTCTTTATCAAATTCAACAAGCGCTATTGCATCAGTGGTATTAATTACCGACATAGCACTTAAAAAATAACGCCTACATGTACGGCCGTATTGCTTTATAACTTCGTTTACTAGCGGTTCTCTATCGCGAAACTGCTCTTCAAGCATGGCTATTTCTACCATGTCCCAATCAAAACCAGGTGGGCGGGCATTTACTGTTATAAAGCCAAAGCCCAGGCGTTTAAAAATTCGCTCCATACCCACATCAAAACCAGCATCCTCACTGTTAGCTACTGCGTGTTTTATGCGTAAACTGTAAAGCTCTACACTTTCACCGTTTAGCCGGTTAATGCCACGTTCCCACGCAAGTAAATCTAAAATAGGCAATGCGGCTTGTTCATCATTTAGCTGTTCTAGCCACCAAAAAAGCTGGCTTTCAAGGCGTTGCCAATATGTTTGGGCTACTTTTGCCAGTGCATTAGCATCTGCACCGCTTAACCAGCTTGGTAGCTCAATTTTATCTAGTTCACTCATGCGTTTGCTCGCAATGTGGTGGTTAAACTACCAATTACAGGTAGCCACAATCCCGATTCAATATCGTCATTTGCAAACTTAATTGATTTAAGCGCGGGGAACTGTTGGTGCAGCTCGCTGGCCAATACACTAAAACTAAAGCGGCTGTTAGCGCTGCAGGTTGTAACCTCATAAGCGGCGTTTTCTCTAAATGCCGCGCGTATGCACTCGTTTAGCTCGTTTTGAATGTCACTTACGTTGGGCTTTAACCAATAATCGGCCACAATGTTTTGTGCTTGGGTGGGTATGGCTTGCACTAACATATCGTCGCCGGTGCCGTGGTAGCCGCTAGCAATATGGTTATTAATGGCATCAATAACCGCTTGGCTAATGCTGCCCACGGTTAAATGCACATACGCGGTTGCGCTACCTGGTCCGCGCGGTGCGTTTTTATCAAACACTATGTTGTCGGCCAATATGCCCGGAAACTCACTAATTATGGCGCGGTATACCGCATCAACATGGTAGTTGCCTAGCGTTGCAAACTTATCGCGTATACGTAGTTTATAGTTTTCGTCGCCCTCTACCTCTTGGCCTGCACGTACTATCCAATTGTCTTCGTTAACAACACTTACGCCGTCAATGGGTTCAGCAAACTGATTAAAATAACCACCTGTTAAGTTATGGGCGCCACCCTCAATAAGGGCTTGCGCTAACGTTGTTTGCTCGCTTACGCCTACGGTAAATACCGTGTCGTAAAGCGTTTCAAGCTGGTAAGTAATGCCGTTTAACGGGCTGCTATTTATAATAGTGCCCTTGGGGATTATTAATTCAGCATCGCTAGCTGCTCTATTAATTTTTAAATTGCCTTGGGTTTTTATAGCCCCTAAACGCGGCGTATTTCGTGCCGCGCCGTGTTCGTCTGTCCACTGCCCGTTTGAGGACAACACAAAACTATTAGGCATAACACTACTGGCCAACAATCCGGTTGCTTGCAAAGCGGGCTTTGTGGCAATGGCTTTTATTAAACGCCAAAACGGGCTAAATGGGCTGTTGTTTTTAACTTCAAAGCCCTCTTGTTTTACTATTTCATCCCATACTTTTTTGGCGTCTTCTTCGGTTACAGGAATGCCCGCATCAATAAGAACCTGCTCAAACTGTGCTTTATTAGCCATTTAATTGCCCGCCTCTTGTCCGTAGTCTTTGGTTTGCGCTAACACTTTTATGCTTTTATCGATGCCGTAAAATACCTGAATTGTGCCTGGCACTAAGCGGTCGTCTTGCTCTACTATTAGCTCTACTTCGGTCAGTACCATTTTTATGCTGTTAATGTTGCGTTGGCCTATTAATAAAAACGGCAAGCCGCTTTCTAGTAATCGGTGTTTAATATCTTGGCTAATAACATCAGACTTAGTTAACTGCGCTGGTGTTAGCACTTCATCAAACGACAAGTCTCGATCAACTACATTTAAATCTATATGTATCATTAGCCGGTAAGCTCCATCATTTTTTCAAAGTCGCGGGCTATGTCGTCCGATTTCATTGTTACGTTTTCAATGTAAACGCGCTTGCTGTTATCGTTACTATTAGTATTGCGGGCATTGGTAATGCTTTGCTGTGGCTGCATGCGTTCAAGCTTAAGCGCGGGTAGTTCGTTATAGCTTGGTGGTTTGCTTTTAAGTTGCTCAGTTTGCTGCGCTTCAATCACAAAGTTTTCAGGCATAACAGGCGGCGAAAATGGCACCACGTTATTAGCCGTTTCTTGCTGCTCGTACGGTATTAATGGCGCTGGCGTTTTTACGTTTTCTGGCACTGTTTTGTCAATCGGCGCAATTTCAGGCGTTACTTCAATATCAACACCGGGGATCAGGTTTAATTTATCTATTATCCAATCCATAGTGTCGTTGAATATGCTTTTAATGCCGCCCCATACACTGCTAAAAATACCACTAATAGCTTTAATCCATCCCCATTCGCTCATGGTGGCTTTTAGGTCGTCCCAGTAATAAACAAGTGCGCCAATGGCCGCTATTGCCAAAGTAATACCCGCAATAATTAAGCCTATTGGGTTAGCGTACATAACAAGGTTTACTGCAAACATTACGGCTCTTAATGCACTTAAACCCGATGTAAGCGCGGCATTTATGCCCGCCCATGCCATTGCACCCACGCCCCATGCAACCATGGCCATTTTTCCCGCGCCCATAATTAGCGTAAACAAACCGCCCGCAGCCACAAGGCCAAGCAATGCCACAGCCCCATAACCTATGTACTTGGTAAGGGTTGGGAACTCGTTAGTAAAGCCGACTATGCTAGTGCCCATGTCTGCAATCATGCCTACAAAGTCATTAAAAACAGGCAATATCACCGCGCCCCACGCAGCACGAATTACATACCAACTTTGGCTTAATCGCTCGCTTTGGTCTGTCATGTCCATGGCCATTTTTTCGGCTTGTTGCATGCCGGTAACATTGCCCAAATCGTTTATTGATTTTCCTAGGCCGTCAATATCGTTCATCAGTAAGTTTATGGTGGCCACGGCTTCATTAGAGCCAAACGCTTTTTTAAGTTCGTCGCCCTCAGTTACGTCTATGGTTTCGCCGTATTTGCCTTTTATTTTATTGAGTATGTCGACCATAGGCAGCATCGCGCCTTGGCTGTCAGTAAAGCTTAAATTTAGGGCGTCTTGCGCTTTACCCACCCCCGCTAAAAACGACTTATATTTTGTACCGGCTTCACTGCCCGACATAGTGGCTTGCAATGTGCCAAGGATTGCCATTTGCTCGTTCATGGCAATACCTGCTGTGGTTGCTTGCGCACCAATAGCAGTAAACGCGCCCGACATTTCGGTGCCCGTTGTTTTAAATGCCTGTACTGCGGTGGCCGTCATGCCTGTTAGCTGTTCTACCCACTCACTTTTGCCCATGGCATTAGCTTGGTTTTTAAAAATGCCATACATGGTGCCCATATAATTGGTAATAGTGCCTGCGTCTGATTTAGTCGCAGCGGCTAACACATTGCTCGATAGCGTAAACGCTGATAAATCGGCATCGTTAAGCCCAGCAATGGCGCTTTGTATGTCGTAGCTCGATTTAACAAATTCAGTAGACGATTTGCCGTACTTAAGTGCAAAATCGTATGATGTATCGGTTAGTTGTTTTAATGCCGATTCACGCACACCCAGCGATTTAACCTCGCCTAGTGCGCGGTCCATTTCTATGGCTGGCATAAGTGCGTTTTGTAATGCATAACCGCTGGCCGCAATACCCGCAACGCCCGACGCCATTTTCATGGTGCCTGCTTGGTAGTCATTGGTTAACCCATTTAACCCTTTGCTTATTTTGGCAATAGGCTTGGTTATTTGGTCAATCATGCCAACGGTAAACATTAGCGGTTGCGGTAAACTCATTTACTTGCCCCCAAAGGCTTTGCACACGGCATTGGTTATTACGTTTTCTAGGTTTTCGCGCTGGTTTTTATACAACCAACCAGCGCGAGCTAAGCTTTGCTCGTCGTCATTTTCATGCGGTAATAAATGACGGCGTAAAATAAATAGCTGTTCAAGCTGATTAGAATCAATCGAATCAATCAGCCCGCTTATTTTTTTACGGCAATTTCCAACACTGGCGAAAACTCAGCTTTTAGCATCGATGCAATTTGCAGCTCAGAACCTGGCGATGCTTCAAGCACTTTTTTAAGGTCTGGCTTTTGTTTTTCGTCAATGGTGCGCATTACCATATTGTGTGACGCTGCAGTCATAGAGCCGCCACGCGCTACCGAGTCTACAAAGTCGCTGTGATCTTGCACTGTCATGTTAAAAGTAAAATCAGTAGCGGCGATGGTTAAAATAATTGCTTGTTTCATGGGTTAATCCTTAGGTTTGGTTAATAGTCTTTCGAGTGTGTCAAATCCGTTTTGTAGTTGGCGCTCCATGCGTTCGGTTAATTTGTCAAAATCGGTTTTAGTGGCGTAGGTTTCGGCCACATGGGTTTTATGATCGCTTAGCTCTTTGGCTGTATCTTTATTTGCTCTGTTCAGCGCCACAATAATGGGCACTAATACACTCAAAATTAACGCGGCTGTTGATATGGCAACCATTATCCACTGTGTCATTTAACTGCTCCTTGTCCTGCCGTTTTTTGCATTAGGTTCATTAATTTGTCTTTATCGTTCGAGCTTTTAGTAGCGCTTAACCAAAATGCAGCGGCGTTAGCTAGCAACACGAACAAGTTGCCAACCAAATACACTATTAGGTCACGGTTTCGCTCAATGTCGGGTCCGTAAAACAAAGCACCTAATACCGCAGAGAACAAAACAAACAGTAAGATGGTGAGCGTTGACGGCATCCAATGATCTTTATTGTTAGTTCGTGCGTTTTGGCGGTCGTTTAAATCCGCTTTGTATTCTTCAAGTGCAATTTTTTGCAGCTCAATATTAGCCTGGCGTATTTGCTCACGTTCTTCGTGTGCCCACTGTTGCAACTTAAGCGCTGCATCAGGGTTATTTTTTAACTCAGCAGCCACCGCTTCTGGCGTATTTTCTGTGCCTAATGCGCCCGCAATTTGGCTACCAATACTTACCGCTAAACCTACAGGGCCAGTTAATAAAGGAGCTACTGCGCCAGCAATACCGCCTACTGTGTTTGCAATTTTTTTCCATTCCATGATCTAGCTCCTTATAAATTAACTACGCGGTGTAACCACCCGTAGGTGTATTTTTCTTGGCTTTCATCATTGGCCGCAATATCAATAAATAAGCTAATTCGCTGGCCGCTTACTGCACCAATCAATACATTTAAGCCGTCATTTTTTCGCGCTGCAGCATAGCTATTTAACGCTTTAATGGTTCGGCTACCGGTTATGCCATCAACGATTAAATCAGGGTAAAGGCTTTGGCATTTGTTAAGCACATTTAGCGCTTTTTGAAGTGCCTTGCCTGCACTTAACACACCTGAGTTAACCGCAAAATCAAACAGCTGCACGGTCAGTGTTTCACTCAATTTGCTAACATCGCTAAGCTTTAGCGGTGTCCAGTACTGTTGCTCGTAAATTAAAAATGCAATTTGATAGGGCAAGTCGTGCATAGCACACGTAAAGCCAAAATCACGGGCAACTGCTTTGGTAATACCGTACATGGTTTCACCACCACGATCGGTTGGGTCATTTACATAACCGCCCTCACGTTCTATTAACTCGCCTATCAATCTGATTTTTAATTCGTTCATTTTGCTACTCGCTTAACGATTGGCACGGTACACAGCGCTGCACACCTTTGATGGCTTTTTGCCGCGCTTTGGGTATTGGGTCGCCGCAATCAATGCAATCCGTTGCACTGATCACGCGGCTGTTGTTAAGTCCTTTTAAGCGCTGATCGGTAAATCGTTTTTCAGCGCGTTCCTGTGCAATTACTAAGTGGTCTAGATCATCCATTTACTAACTGCCTTTTATTGCACTATGTTTTCAATTTCTTCGGCGCGTAAGTACGGCACACCGTTGATTTTTACAAAGTCGGGGTCGGTTACATCAAACGGAATTTTAAACAGGCTGGCTTGGCCACCTTTTTTGTCTATGTCTAAAATGTCGCTTAGCTTAATGCGGCAACCAAACGCCTCTACTTTTAGCTCGTCTTTGCTGGTTTTTGCATAAAACATAATGTCGAACGGTTCCATTGCGCGCCAAGCGCCTGCACTTTTTGCCGCATCTGATATAAGCGCAAAGTTACTGGCGTTAACCGATAGCTCACCGCTGGCCGCTACATCGCCATCAACAAAACCATCAGGCACGCCACTTGTTTGGCTCACGGCGCTATTGTCGGTAATAGCCAGTGATGCCGTGTCAACTTGGACCATAATGTCACCCAAGTTCACGTTAAAATTCATTCCAGATAAACGCATGGTTAGTGCTCCTAGTTGCTGCTTAAATCAAGCATGATGTTTACGGTAATTTCTTTCGGTGAGTTGTAAGGGCGAACTACCAAGTAAATAACCACCGCTTTGTTTGTGGTCCATACAATATTTACATCGCCCTCTACTGGCGGCTTAATATCACCCGGAAACTGCGTGCCTAAAATGGTGGTGCTTTTGCTCATGGCGCGCAGTGGCTTCATAAAGTACGACTTGTTTAGTTCAATGCTGTTAGGCGTTGAATTAAGCGCACGGTTTGCAACGCGGCGAATAGCTAATACCCGCACTTCTCGGCTGGCTTTATGCACTGGGCGTAAATGCTCAAGGTATTGGTAGTCACCGCCTGCGGCGTCTAGCGTTTGGGCATCGCTCCAATAAATGCCCTCAAAATCGCTGTACCACTGCGGTACGCTCATGCGTTTATTTGCTAAGGTTTCTAGTGTGGCAAGAGATAGCGGCTCGTTTTCGCTGTCAACGGGTGCCGCGCCTAGGCCTAACACACTGCCAGTGGCTACGCGCATAGGACTGTCGGCAATGCTTACGCTGCGGTCACATAATCGCCCAGCCAATACGCCTACGTTATTACCGTGTAATTGCGGTACAGGCACCACTAAGTGCGCGGCAATATCGGCTTGCAGTGCAATGGTTGCGGCTTCATAGGTTGGCCATGTTTGCGTGGCTGCATCAATACCAGGCACAGCAACCAAAGCAGATACAAAACGGCCAAGTTTGGCTTTTAGCGATTCTAAGTGATCATGAATTACGGTTATCTCTGCGCTTGCTGTTTGCTCAGCACATACCACTACCACTTCAAAGCTTTGTACTTCGTTGGCTCGGTCAATGGCATCAACAATAGTTTCAAGCTCGGCCAAAGGGTAAACCGCTGCCGTCCAGTTTTGTCCTGCGTTTAATTGCGCAGCAATAAGCTGATCGCGCAGTGGGCTATCTGCAAAGGTTTTTTCTAAGTCGGTTTTGGCGCCAATGCTAAATAATTGGCTTTCTTCATCGACTGCACCGGCACGGCCAACAAACAAGAAGTGTCGTTCAACACCTTGGATGTCACCTTGCCCTAAATTCAAATTGTTAACTTGCACTTTACCTAGTGACATGTGTTTATCCTCGTTTATTGAGTTGGTTTAATATTGTTGCCAGTTCGCGTTGTACGTTGGCCGTTGTGTCGCCTAAAAACGGTCGCGCTTTTACCGGTATTGGCCAGCTTTTACGGCTTTTTTGGCCGCGCAATTCACTTAACACTAATGTGGCTTTGCCATGGGTTAAGCTGCCTGCAATTTCTTTAATGGTGGCGCGGCGGTAGCCTTTGCCTTTTGCCCTGCGTACTTTGTAACCCTCGGCCGCTAATGCTTTGGCTTGGCTGCGGGTGCACGGCGCTTTGTAATTTGGTTTGCCATGAATACGCGCCATGCGGCTGGCGGTCATTCGTTCACTGCCGCCCTCTTGGTGCAGCGCTGCAACTTTGCCCACTACAGGTGATTTATGTTTAAGCTCTAGGCGCTTACTGGCTTTTACATAGGGCTCTAATGTTTTGCCCATGCGTTTAAGCATTTTGGTTTTTTTACCGTCGCTGCGCCCTGCAAACTTTTTACCGTTTACCGTGGTTTGTGTGCGTATGCGTTGGCGCGCAAGCTTACGCTCATAGCGGCCTAATTTTTTTAATAGCCTAATGCGTTTAGCCGGTGGTAACGCCAATAGCTGCAATTGTTGTTTAGCGCTTAATGCTTGTTTGCTATTGGGGGTGATCACTAAACTCATGATTGCCCCTTAATATTTACGTCTACGTCTTCGGCAACACTAATTGGCGCAAGCGATACGTAATAACGGGCGCCATTAAATAAAATAGGGCCGTTGTCGGCGGGTATTAGCTCTATGTCGTCAAGTAATTGCACGTCTATCAGTACGGTGGCGTTGTCTTTGCTTACTACGTCTATGTCTATTTCTGGGTCGTCTAGGGCGTATTCGTCGCGTGGCCAATCACTGTCTGTTAAAAATGCAGCAATAAGAGCAAGTAAGTTGTACGGGTTTATTTTGCGGTGCGGAAATTTTTCAATGGCTATTACGCCGGTGTGTTTCCACTTAGCAACTAAGTAACCGTCTTGGCCTTTGTCTTCACCGCTTATTATTAAGGTGCCACGTTCTTGCCAGGCATCTATGTTGTTGGTGTGAATAGCCCCTTTTAAACTGGTGTTTAAAAAGTCGGTTAGTTGCTGTAATTGGGTAATGGTTTGGCTCATAGCGTGTGCACTCCGGCGCGGCCAAGGCCAAGCAATAAACGAATGCTGCGGTTAGATTGCGCTAATATGGCATCTTGCTGATCAACGCTATCGGCTTTGTTGTTGCCTGCATCTTTTTGGTCAACCGCTGAAAAGTACCCCATTAAATCGGCATGCGAACGGGCATACACGGCGCCACGGTAAACACTTTGTTGTTTATCGTTAAAATTAGGCACACCACTAACAAGCGTAAAAGTGACGTCCGTGTCTGCTTGTTTCATGAAAAAGTTACTTAGCTGTTGTTGTACTTCTAATGCGCTGCGGTTTAATGAGTCGGCTATTACGGTTTCTTCGTAAAACTCAGGTATGCGGCGATGATCACGAAACTCGCCAGTGCTTAGTGCTGGCCAGCCGCTTTGAGCATCTATTTCAATGCTGTTTTGTGCTGTTGCTTCGTATCCAAATGACATACCACATACCTATTCAATTTGGGTTCAGTGCAGTTAGCGTCGACGCGGTTATTAACGGTCGCCCGTTAAACGCTCGGCTAGTGCACTGGAGGGTTTGGAGCTTTGGCTATTACTGAGCGTTTAACTCGGCAATGGATCTCAATCTCATGGCTATTTTGTCTCTTACTGTTTTAACTTGTGCGTGTTTATGCAGTTCGGCGGCTTTGGCTAAGTAGCCATCGGCTTGCTGTAAGCGTTGCACGTCGCCCACATGCGATGGCGATATGTCGCCGTTTTTGCTGCGCAGTAACGCAAGGCCCGCAAACTTGTAGTACTTAGCCGTAACTTGCTCAGGTAATTTCCATGTGTTCGCAACCTTGCTGAACACTTGGCCAAAATACGGCTCAATGCTGTTGCCTTTTTCTGCTTGGGTGCTTGCCCAGTCAAAAACAGTGTCGGCAATAAAACCAGGCCACTTACGGCGAATGCTGCTAGCCATGGGCTGGTTAAGCTCAATGGCTCTGAAACCAAACTCAATACCGCGAGCGAAGTTGCCAACGTCAAACAGCCAAATAGTGCAATATGCGTAAATCGGGTTGTCTTCATTTTGCGTTCCTTTTTTTGCTAAATAGTCTTCAACAATGGGTAACCACTTTGGCAATAACACATCACGTTTGTGGGCGATTTTGTCGGCGCGGGTTACATAGTTTTTTAAGCGTTTTAAGTCGTCTTCTAATTCAATGAGCTGTAAGTGCAGGCTTGGGGCGTATTGTCCTTTGCCTGTTAGGCTTACTTTTTCGAGCTGTTTTTTTGCTTGGTTTTGCTCTTTGAATTGGAGGATTCTTGCGCCGCCGACGGCTTTTTTAGCTCTTCAACCGTCTCTTTTAAGTCGCTATTAGCGGCGTTAATATCGTCGGCTTGGTAGGCTAAATCGCTGGCAGCATCGCTTGCTTTATCTGCGGCGTTTTCAATTTCACCTGCGGCATTGCTTGCGGTGTTAATGCTTTCGTTTAGCTCGTCGGTTTCATCTTCAACGGGTGAAACATCAATGTTTTCAATGTTGCCTTTTTCATCAAGGGTTACTTCAGCAACAGCGGTTTTGTCTTCACCTGGTGCGGCAGGATCAAAACCTATGATTTTCCCTTCATCGTCAAATTGAAGCTTTTCAAAAAAGCGAATGTTGTTTTCAACGTATTTATTTGCTTCAGCAATGGCGTTTTCAGTTGTCACGTTTAACAGTGTTGAAAGCAGAATTAACGCTTCTTTTTCTGGTGTAATGCTGATTTTTGCATTACCCGTTGTTTCGCCTTTATCTTTTTCAGCTAGGCGGCGTTTTTTAAAATTAGCAATGGCACTCATGGCACGGTTACCTTTTAATAATTGGAGTTAAAGCTAGGCGGTTAGGCCTAGCAATTAATGATTAAGGCGCTGGGTTAGGACCAATAACCATCGCGCTTTCGTCAATCGCGGCATAGACTTCAAACTCTTCAAGTGCGTAACCTTCGTTACGCCAGTATGAGTTCTCGTATTGCTTGCGATCCTCTTCGTCTTTTGCTTTGCGGTGCGCGGTGCCTTTTTGCGTATAAATATGCAAGTTGCTTAAAATAGTGATAGCAATGCGTTTGCCCGGGAAAAACGGCGGTGTGTAGGCGCGCATGCCACCAATGTTTTTATCCATTTGCTGGGCTGCGACTTGCTCACTTGGCTTGTCAGCTTGGTTCATCATTTG
This sequence comes from Pseudoalteromonas sp. S1608, assembly GCF_005887265.1. Lineage (GTDB taxonomy): Bacteria > Pseudomonadota > Gammaproteobacteria > Enterobacterales > Alteromonadaceae > Pseudoalteromonas > Pseudoalteromonas undina. The sequence goes on along the minus strand of NZ_PNDK01000034.1, from coordinate 25,738 downwards.
CGTTTGCGCTTCTGCAGTAAGGTCAGCACCTACCAGTACAACTAGGCGCGGGTCACTGCGTAATGATGGGTGAATAAGTGTGTTTTTAAGCTCGGTTACAATGGCGTCTAACGTTTTGTAATCGCCAGCACCTTTAGGATCAAAATAGATTGTGTCAGTCACGATTTGACCAGGCGCTTTTTCTTTAACGATTTGATGCCAGCCTTTGTTTACGTCTTCACCATTTGGGTTGGCAACTGGGTCTGTGGTCGCTTCAGCTGATACACCGTTAAAACCAACGCGCAGCATGTCGAGTGCAAAACGCAGCGTGGCATTTTGGTTAATCAGTTTCATAAACTGATTTAAGTTACCGGCATTAGCCCATGTAGATAACAGCGCCCATGTAGTTGCTGAACATGAATCGGTTTCAACCAATTCATAGGTATGCCCATCAACACCTTGCTCTGATGTAAAACGACCGCCGGCTTTTCGGCCTGTCGCAATGCCGTAGTTACCTACTTTTACAACTTGACCTTTAATTTGGTCTACTGGCATGGTGGTGATCATGCGTAGGAACTCGACCGACTCTAAAAGCGCGGCGCGCAGTTTGGTTTCCATTGGGTCTGAAATGGCAAACTTGTGTGATGCGTCTTCCACACCGAATGATTTTGCTACTTGCACCGAGTATTTTTGTAAAAACCCAGCGGCTGTTTGATTTAAGTGCATGCGTTATCTCGCTCTGTTATGCATTAATAAAGGTAAACGTGGTTATGCGTTTGTTAAACCAGGTCTACGGTTTCGCCGCCTACTGGGTCGGGCTCTTGGCCGCCTTGCTCTTGGCTAAGGGCATTAAATTTGTTTTCTATGCCGTCTACCTTTTTACTAAAGCCATCCATTTTTTCCATTAACTGGCTAAACTGCTCAGCGGTTACGCCTGCTGCGGTTTTATCGCTTTCAGGCTCGTCGTCTTTTGGCTCTTCAACTGGCGGGGTTTCTTCGGCTTTTGGCTGCTTGGCGAATTTAGTTTCAAGGTCGGTCACCTTGGCATCTAATCCGTCAAACTTGCCCATTACGGCATCAAACTGTTCTTTGTTCATGGGTTCTTCCTCGGTGAGTGGCTCTTGGGGATCAACTGACTGCTGATCGGTAGAAAATAGACTTGCCATTTGGGCAAACAAATTCATAAATTTTGATTGTTTATCGCTTGGCGTGGGGTTGTTTGGTTCGCTATTGGTGGTAATAAAGTCACTGTGTTGTAGCGTTTCGAGTTGGCTATATTCGTGATCGGCTTCATTATCACCAATAGAGAATTTTAAGCGGCTTGTGCCAGAACTGGCTGGCGAGTCGGTAACGGCAAGGCCTTGTAAGTAGCAGCGACCTTCGCTTTTGTAATCGGGGTTTGGCTCGATAGACATAAACAGCTTTTGGCCGTCTTTATTGGCAGCTAGTAGGTAGTCGTTAGCGGTAATTTTTACAAACAGGCGTAATTTACCACCTTGTTTAGCGGCTTTTACTTCGTCAACAGTACCCCAGTTTTTACCTTCGCTTGGGCCCCAACTTGAACGAAAGTGCTCAGGCCAAATAAGCGCGGTGTATTCATCAACCGAATACGATGCAGCCATTTGAGTGATCCACTCTTTTGAAATGGTGCGCCCGTCTACCGTTGCGCCTTCTGTTGCTGCTATTACCCAACCTGATTGTTTTGCCATTACTTAGCCCAGCGTTACTTAATATTTAAACGCAGCATAGCCATAAAAAAAGGCTGAATACATTGGTTAGCTTTTTGGTAATTCCTAGATTGGGGTTTTAGGAAACGTGAGGTTTTTTATGCGGTTATAAGCTTATTGTAAACCAATACACTGTGGCTAGTTATTAATTTTACGAGCGACTTATACCACGTAATGGCTTATTCACCGGAAATACGCGAAGCAGCAAAACGGCTTTATTTGCGCCACCACACCCCCGACGAAATACGCGCGGAACTGGCGTTACCAAACAACCGTGTTATTTACTATTGGGCCGATAAATACAATTGGCGCGATATGCTGCGCGAAGAAGACGTAGACGAAGCCATTGCACGGCGAATTTTAATACTCACCGATGTAAGCGATAAAACAGGTAACCAAATAAAAGAGCTCGACATGCTGATAGAAAAGCACGTTAAGCTTAAAAAACAGCGCGCCCAGCAAGAAAAAGCAGCACAGGCCGAACAACCCCACAGCACTAACCAACCCAGTAATAAAAACAATAAAGGTGGCAGCACAGACAGTAAAAAAAGCAAAGGCCGTAAGCGTAAAAATGATGTTAGCCATTTAACCGCTGAAGACTTTGGCACCTGGTACGACTCGTTATTTGGTTACCAAAAAACCATGCACGAAAACTTGCATCAGCGTATTCGTAATATTTTAAAAAGCCGCCAAATTGGGGCTACTTACTATTTTGCAGGTGAAGCGTTTAAAGATGCTGTATTAAGTGGCGACCCGCAAATATTCCTCTCTGCTAGTCGCGCACAGGCTGAGGTGTTCCGCAGTTATATAATTGCCATTGCACATGAGTTTTTTGAAATAGAGCTCACCGGTAACCCCATTACTTTGCACACTGCCCACGGTGATGCCGAATTACGGTTTTTAAGTACCAACAGCAAAACCGCGCAAAGTTACCACGGCCATGTTTATGTAGATGAATACTTTTGGATTGGTAAGTTTAACGAGCTAAACAAATTAGCCAGCGCCATGGCCACGCATAAAAAGTGGCGTAAAACGTATTTTTCAACCCCGTCGACTAAAGCGCACCCTGCTTATACATTTTGGACGGGTGATCACTGGCGCCAAGGGCGCGCCGAACGCGAAGAAATTGAGTTCCCCAGCTTTGATGAATTACGCGATAACGGCAGGCTGTGCCCCGATAAGCAATGGCGCTATGTAGTTACCATTGAAGATGCCTTGCGCGGTGGCTGTGAGTTATTCGACATTGAAGAACTGCGCGATGAATACAATGCCGATGATTTTAATAACCTGTTTATGTGCATATTTGTGGACGATGCCGACAGTATATTTAAATTCAGCGACCTTGAAAAAGCCATGGTTGATGCCACCCGCTGGCAAGATCACAAACCCAATGCTGTGCAGCCATTCGGTAACCGTGAGGTGTGGTTAGGTTACGACCCATCACGCACCCGCGATAACGCTGCACTGGTGGTGGTTGCCCCACCTGAAATAGCGGGCGAAAAATTCAGAATACTTGAAAAGCACTATTGGCGCGGGATGAACTTTTCGCACCACGTGAGCGAAATTCAAAAAATATACGCTAAGTATCGCGTTACTTATATTGGTGTAGATACCACCGGCATTGGTGCGGGGGTGTTTGACTCAATAAGCACACTTTACCCGCGTGAAGCCACCGCCATACATTACAGCGTAGGCAGTAAAACCCGATTAGTACTTAAAATGATCGACCTGATTGAAGGTGGCCGACTTGAATGGGATGCATCCCATAAAGACATTGCAATGAGCTGCCTTTCAATACGCCGCACCAGTACCGACTCGGGCGGCGCCATAACCTTTAAAGCCAGCCGCGATAACACCATAGGCCATGCAGACGTATTTTTTGCTATTAGCCACGCTGTTATTAACGAACCCCTTAACCATGCACATAAGAGAAAATCACGATGGACCATGCAGAATTAGACCAAAACGCTGAGCAGTTAACTGACCAGCCGCACGTTCAACAAAATAAACAAAATGCGCCCGTTGTGTTTGGCTTGCCTGAGCAAGTAATGCCCGACATGTGGCTAACCGATTACGACTCGCTGTTTTATAACGATATGGATAATTACTGGGAGCCGCCAGTAGACCGCCATTTATTAGCCAACTTAACACGGCGTAACGCCCAGCACGGCGGCATAGTACAAAGCCGTGCAAACATGGCCGCGAGCCGTTTTATTAATGGTGGTATGAGTGCGCAGCAAGTACAAGCGGGCTTTTTAAACCTGGTGCAATTTGGCGATGTGGCACTATTAAAAATACGTAATGGCTTTGGGCAAATTGTTAGGTTGTTTCCGCTGCCTAGTTACCGTACCCGTGTTGGCGGTGACGGTGGCGCAGTGGTGCTTGAACGTAATAGCCAAGTTAAAAAATATAAAAAGCGCGACATTATTTGGGTTCGCCAATATGACCCCGTGCAACAAGTATATGGCTTGGCCGATTACTTAGGCGGGTTACAAGCCACGTTATTAAATGAAGACGCAACGCTGTTCCGCCGTAAGTACTTTTTAAACGGCGCGCACATGGGTTTTATTATGTATGCGACTGATCCGAACTTAGACCCTGATGTTGAAGACGATATAAAAGAAAAAATACAAGACAGTAAAGGCGTGGGTAACTTCCGCTCGCTGTTTGTAAACATACCCAACGGTAAAGAAAAAGGCTTACAAATAATCCCTGTAGGTAATTTTGAAAGTAAAGACGAATTTATGAACGTTAAAAACGTATCGGCGCAAGATATATTAAACGCTCACCGTTTCCCACCGGGCTTAGCGGGGATTATTCCGGCCAACAATGCAGGACTTGGCGACCCGACTAAATACGATGCCATGTATTTTAAAAACGAGACTAAACCGCTGATTAAATTAATGAGTGATGAAGTAGCAAGGGACTCTGAAATAAGCAGTAAGTTACAGCTTAATTTTGATTTAGAGCCGAGTTCTTAGTAGCTTAACCATATAACTTGTTCTTTGATATTAAAGAACAAGTTATAGCTAAAAAGTAGCTCTATCAATTCAGAATTAGTTTAGTTTTATCTGTCAAATATTTGCTACTAACATAATAAAAAGTTGAATTGAATTTTATCATAGCCCAGCCATTTACAATTGAATACACATAGACTTCTTCACCTTTTTCTAAAGTACCAACTATATTTTTTATTGTGTATGGGTTGTCTCTTACATTCAGTTTGGATGCTGTAACTATAAACCTACCCGAAGCGTTCTCTGATTCGTTTATTTCTGAACGTGAGTAAGCTACTTTTTCTTTTCTATTAAAGCCTATTTTTTTATCGTAACTATAGCTCCCAATGCGACATGTTTTTTTCCAAGAAATACATGAATTGCCACAAGGTTGACCTTTTCTACAGTTTTTTGCTTCACTGGAGAATGTGAACAACAAGAAAAATATCAAAATTAATACTGAATTGAGTTTCATAAATATCCCTATTATTTAGACTGTTAAAATAGCTGACTTATCTTGCTATATCAAACACTAGCTAAAAGCTTGTACATACATAATAAAATTAAATGCTTATTTGTTATGCATAAAATCACTGTATATAATGACAGTGTATTTTATTAACGATTGGTGGTTATTATGGCGCGGGTTACTTGTCCAAATTGCGAAGCTAAAGCAACAATTACATCACGCGAAAAACAAAGCGCCCATGTTGTTAATTTATATTGCTCATGCACTAACACTAAAGAGTGCGGGGCTACGTTCCGTATTACCCAATCGTTTGATCACTTCTTAAACCCGCCCTGCAAAACCACTGCACAATTAGCGGCATCGCTTATTAAAAACCTACCGCGTGAAGAGCAATTAGAGTTAATTGGGCTTTAACCTTATATTTATTTAGGGTATGAAACTTAAAACAATCCATTACAAACTTAAAATAACAGCTAACAATCAATAACTTAAAAACAAAGCTCGTTTGACACTCCCAATTAAAGGAGTAAAGTAGTTCTTAGAAATGAAAAAGCCCAAGCTTAGCTTGGGCCATTTCTACAGGTAAGACTATTAATAAGCCCAGTGCCTGAATTGTCGAAGGTACAGGTTAACACTGGCTTTATTTAATGGTCAACAATTAATAAAAGTCGAGGTAATTATGAAAGTTAATTTAAATTTTACAAAATTAATTCTTGAATCTATTCGTAGTAATGAAAGTCAATTTTTTGAAGTAATGTCGATACATAATGATATTTGTAATAGTAATGAAGATGTTAAACAGCTGATTTTCCAATTACAAATATTTTTAGATGAAGGCATTATTTCAAGATATGATGGGCGAAGTGTTGCTTCTCTATATGATATTGGGATAGTTGATAATGAGATTGAACCAATTTCATTTACAGATATTCGTTTGAGGTTAACTAGCAAAGGTCAGAACTATGCTAACGCACTTCAAAATAGTGATATTTTTTCACAGCTAAAAAAGCGTATAAAAGACGCGCCAATTAACACAATTTGTAATATAGGACCAAAGTTATTGGAAAACTTCGCTAAAAAAAAGCTTGAGGAACTTCTTAAATAGCTATTTCTTAAAAATCTACCGCATCAAGAACAGTTAGATTTAATTTGGCTATAGCCTTAAATATTATCCACTAAAAAGTCCGCGTTATGCGGGCTTTTTTGGTGGTTTATATTTTGGTTTAACAACTGAGTGATATACCCAATTGCGGCGTTTAACTGTTGATTTCATGGTTCACCATAATTCACTTAATTCTTTTTCTAACTGCTGTTGTGCTAAACGTTCTTCTAACAGCTCGCGGGTTGATTTGCTACGCTGCTGGTATGGCGGGCGCGGCTCTTGGTTTTCATGATGTGATATTTTTACAGGTTCGCTTACTGGTTTGGGTGACACAACGCGCGCCTTTTTAGTGCGTGGTTTGGTTTCACCCGTGCGGGCTTTGTAAGCTTTGCGATCACAGCCACAACCTTGAACAAACCCTAAGTTATCTTTTCGTACTACGCGAGTGGTGTCGCATACGCATTTACACATAAAATGCTGCACTCCTCTATTGCGGCGGTCTTCGTTTAATACTGTCCAGTTGTTGAAAACATCACCCGCTTTAACTTTACCTGTGGCCATGGCTGTTCTCCTGTTGTTTTGGTTGGGGTCTGTTGGTTACTGCAAATACATCGGCGTTAGGTTCTTGCTGATAGCCGCTGCAAATTTCGGTGGCAAATACGCTGTTATTGGTTTTAGCACATTGGCCGTATTGGGTTTTAGGCGCGAGCTTATCGAATTTAGTAATAAACGGGCTGTGCTGATCATCTGCATACCCCTTTGGGCAAAACGCCTGGCAACTAATACATGCCTTTGGCATTGATACTTTTGAAATTTGAATAGTCATTATCTCTCCTACGCCATTAAATCCAGTGACCACCAATCGTTGTCACTGATTGCTGATGCGCTGTTGTTGTTTACTAAAATTGCTAAATCCCAATCGCCAATGATGATGAGGCCTTTTTTAGGCTCGCCATAATGGAACTCACCGAGTTCATTGCGCGTTGCACTAAGGGTTTCGCGCCCGTCTAGCTGTGCGTATTGGTAAGCTAGGTCTACTAACTGGCGGGCTTGCTGCCAGTGACTCTCTGTTACATGCCAGCTTGCCGATTTTTGGGCGAGTGTTTTTGCTCGGTATTCAATAGCGAGGTGCTTGTTGTGTTTTATTTGTGCGGTTTCGTCTAGAACATGAAGTTGACCGTTTTTAATTTGGTAAATTTGGCCGTCTCTAGCGATCTTCTTACCGCTATTTAGATCCTTTTTAACCTCTGTGATCTGTTTTTCATCACACCCCACCATATCGAGTATTAACTCGGCGCTAGAGCCCACGGCTATAGGCGTACAGTTATTACCACTAGACCAAGATAGGTCGGCTGCGCCGACGTTGGTGCTAGCCTTAGCTGCGAGTTTTTCTGCTGTACCTTTGAGTTGCCTTGTCCATTCTATAAGGCGGGTTTTTAAGCTGGTTGCATCCGTTACGTTATGCACGTTGTTAAACAAACGTGTAAGCACGGCTTTGTAATCAATGTTGGTTGCAACCCCTTTAATCCGGCGCACTACTTCGGCGTAGTCGTTGCCCATTGGGGTGTCTTCGTACATTGATTTAAAGTTAGCGGCGCGGCCAATACACATGCCGCCCTGTAGTTTTACGTAATCTTTCCAGTTGGCAGTATCTGCCGCATGGCGAATTGGCTCTATTATTTCGTCTTTTATCGGTTTGCCTTTTGGCATACGGCGAAGCTCTCGCCAAACGGTAACGCTTGGCGAACCTTGAAATTGAAACTGGCGAATATTCCACGTACTTGCCCAGGCTAAAACGGGGTTGGCTTGCTCTTGCAGGTTTTCGCCTGTGTCGGCGTCAACGTGATCGGTCAGCATGTAACCATCAATATTTTTACTAATGTATTTAGCAATGTAGGCCGCTGCACTGCCCTTGCTTTTGTCGAGCTTTACAGCGTCAAAGCGTGGGCTAAAAGTACGATAAAACTTGGTAGGCGCTTTGTGGTTTTTCGCCTTAAACTTTTTAGGTTCTCTTTTTTCAGCTTTGGCTTTTTCGGCCTCTTCTTTATTGCGTTGTATGGCTACTTCGTTGGCTTTCTTTTTAGCAAAGCCCCAATCACTGCGCTTTTGTTTATACAGCTTGAATAAATGGGTTTTCTCATTATGAGCACGATATTTAACACACGCCTCAACCGTTTTTATGTGCGTGCCGTGGGTGTTTATATCTACAAATTTGTTGAATACTTTGGCGCGGGTAAGCTCGGGGCCATAACGATCGTAAAGCTCGTTTTTGTCTTCTTGGATAAAGTACCAACGCAAAATTGCGTTGATTTCTTGAAGCTTGTTTTTTGGCATGAATAGCATCATGTGCCAGTGCGGGCACCCGTCGGCGTGCGGTTCAACTACTCGCACACCAAAATACTTAAGTTCACGGCGGTTTAACTTTGAACGCGCCCTTGCCCATGTGGTAGTTAAATAGTTTTGTGCATCTTTAGGGGTTGAACCGTCCCATGTACTTGCATTGGCATGAAAACGCGCAGGGCATGTAATGGTGTAAAACATGGCAACATAGCCCATTTCGTCGGCTAGTTCTTCAGTTTCACGTATTCGTAGCATTAATTCATTACGGCGATTAGCTGGGTTTGCCATGCCACTTTTTACGGCTTCAATTAAGCTAATTACATCGCCGTCGCTGCTTTGTAGTTCCATCATTTCGAGGAACTGGCGGCCACTGGCTTGGGCAAAGCTAAATTCTCGTTGTGCTTGCTTTGATGAATACGGGCTAATACCACGGCGTTTAGGTTTTTGGCTTTTTTTGTCGTAGTAAAGGTCTTTACCCACTTGGCCGGTGGCAATTTCTAGTAATTCTAAAAACTGTTTACGTAGGGTTTTTAACTGGCGAGCCCACCATTTTTCGCATTGCAGTTTAAGTAAAGCGATTTCAAAACAGGCTTGCGGTAAGTCGTCTTCGCGCATGTCGTAAAATGGTACGTTTACGCCAAATTGTTTGGCATACCCTGCAACCCCTTCGTAGGTAAGGCGTACTATTTTTTCATACGGGAAATGCTGGTTTTGTTCGCTTACATCAAGTGCTTTTTCAAGGCATTCTAATGCAAGGGTGCCTGCATGCTTTTTGGTTTTTTCAACACTACTTAGAATATGCCATGGCAATGGCATATTGTGAGTAATACTGAGTAGCACACCAAAACGGGGTTTTAAACGCGCAATAGTACGGCGTATCCATGTATTAGCGCGGAACTGGCTCCCCGCTTTTTTTTCGGTGTAACGATCAATGTATTTACGGGCCATGCGACTTTGCAGCGACACAGGCACCTTTTCCAAGTTGCTAGCAAGGTAATTAAAGTCGTCAATATCAGTAATAGACGAAATTAAGCCCTTAGCTATGCTTGATAGGTTAAGGGCGTCAAGGTCGAGCGGGGTTGGGTTAGCCACGGCGTTACAGCTCTATTTCCATTGGCTCGCCACCAATTTGTACGGCATTTAATGCAATGCTCATTTGGCTGTAAACTTGCTCAAAATTAACATCATCATCAGCAATCAGTTTTACTATGGGTAGTAAATCAGTCAACGTGTCTTCGCACTGCATTAGCATGTGTACGGTGCTACGTTTGTTTAAAAGGCGGATTGTAAAATTAGCTTGCTCAATTGCGTGTAAAACAATATTGAGTATTAACTGTTTTTTAGATAGATCTTGGTCTTTGATAGGGTTCATTTTTAGTATTCCTTTGGTGTTGTTTCTGGGTGTTATTTCACAACACCAAGTGCTGAGAATATTTTGCGGAACTCGTCGGTTCTAGGGCCAAGGTAAGTAATAAAACAGCCTTTTGGTGCGCCTTTTTTTACATTGCCTTGAGGATCATTGAAATGTGTACGGCCATCAATAAAGCAGCTTAAACCTGCGTTTAATAACTTTTGGCACCATGCTTCTGAGCTATTAACAAAGGTGATGTTCATTGCTTCTTTAAAGTGACCTAGTGCAAATTGCTCTAAGTAGTAGTCAATCCAATCGCCGTTGCTTGCTATGTTTTCTGTTATGCAGTGGCCGCGATACTTATGGTAGCTCGGGTCGTTACAGACTTTTTTAACGCACTTTGGTTTGCAGGCCAGTTCACCTTTATTAAATGGGTGATTTAACCAAACTGTTTCGCCTATCCAATTTTGTGTTAATGCATCATCTTCTTTAGTGAAGTAATGCGCCGCTTTTACTGACTTATTAGCAATGGCATTACTTGCAGGATCTAAATCAATAACGGGAAACATTTGGTGCACATACTGCAAAACTTTAGTTGGCGTGTAGAACTCAACATTGCCACTGTCTTGATTGATTAGTTGATCGGGAGTCATGGCCGTTCCTTAGTGTGAACTAACGGTTAAGTGTGAATAGTCTGTGTTGGCATGTTCGCGCGGGGCGTTTTTCACAAATTTAGCCGGTGCCATGGCGTTGGCGTCAACGAATGCTTTAACTACTTCTTGCAATTGCAAAATGGCTTTGTGAATTTTTAGGCGGGTGTCGGCGCTAAAATTGGCAAAGCCTTTTTCAAGGTCATGGCGCTTTAAGCCCGCAGCAAAACATACAATAGTGCGCTCTTGCTCGCTTAATACTTGGGTGTAAACGTACTCTGGCGTGTGGCGTTCACTACTCATAAGCGCTTTTATTTCAGCAAGCCCTTTTGGTATGTGGCGCCCTTCTACTGCTTTTAATGGTGCAGGTTGTGCGTTTTCGGTTTGTTTAACTAATGCATTTGCCATGGTTTGCTCCTAGTTTGCTTGATGTTGGCCGTAAAACTCGTGAAACTTTTCAGCGCCAAGGCGCATCCATTCTTCTATGTCTTCTTCAACCCATACCACACGGCCGCTTGATGCCTTGTGCGATTTAGGGAACTGGCCGCGCTCTATTAAGCGGTAGATTGTTGAACGGTGAATACCACACTTTTCGGCCACATCCGCTGGGCGTAAGTAGCGGTCGTTAATGGTTATAACTTCGCCGCGTAAATTACGACGGTAGTGATCGGCTACGTTGGATTGGCTCATGCTGCATCTTCCTTGTTTGTTTTTTGGTGATCGGCCAGTAAATCGTTTACCGATACTTCGCCGTTGGTTAGTTCTGAAATACGGGGGATGTATTTCGCTGGGGCTTGGCAATGGCGGTTAATCCAGTACCAAATAATGTTTTGCTTTGTGCTTAACAGCTTGGCGGCTTTTGTTTGGCCACCAATTATTTCTATTGCTTTTGCTACGGCGCTCATATTTCCTCCAAGCAGTATTTATCAATTAAACCGATAATAGACATCAGTTAAACCGATGTCAATATCGATTTAACTGATTAGACAAAATAAAATAAAAAGCAGATAATCGGTTTTTATCACTTTAAGCGATTTTTAATATTAGGAATTTACAAATGGATTTAGGTAAAAGAGTAGAAAAAAGACGTATTCAGTTAGGGATGACACAAGCGCAATTAGGTCTAATAGCAGGCTTAGCTCAAAACTCTATTCACAATATTGAATCTGGCGAAACAAAACGCCCTCGCAAAATAGATGCACTCGCGGAAGCTCTAAACTGTACCCCAGAATATTTGCTGTTTGGGATTGGTGAAACTCAAGCTGATAAGAAAAGCGCTAACAATAATGTTTCACCAGGACCAACAATTAAAGCCACCGCCCCACTAATTAGCTGGGTACAAGCAGGTAGTTGGTCTGAAATAACTGAGATTAAAGCTTATGATGCAGAACGCTTTATGTGTCCTGTTAATTGCAGTGATCTTACGTTTGTATTAAAAGTGCAAGGTATTAGCATGGAGCCAAAGTTTGATGAGGGTGATTTAATTTTTGTAGACCCAGAAGCCGAATGCATCCACGGTTCCTATGTAGTAGCCCGCCTAGACGACGACAACCAAGCCACGTTCAAACAGCTAATTATCGAAGGTGGCCACAAATTCTTAAAAGCCGCCAACCCCAACTGGCCTGAACAACTAATACCAATTAATGGTAATTGTACTTTGGTTGGAAAAGTCATATTTACAGGTAAGTCACTTTAGTTTTACTGAATAAAGGGCTTTTGCACAATGTTTAAGTTTTAATGCGGTTTTATGATGTCTTATGCGTTCTTATACAGTCTATCGAGTTCTATTTTGTTGTAAGCCCTATAGCCAGCTGTTATACTTTGCTCATTAATTGACGCGCTCGTCACTTTACAGAACAAACAATAACGGAACTTAAAATGTCAAACAACAACGGCAACAGCCCTGTTAGCGAACGCACATTTGGTACATTTGAAAAAGTGCTTGGTGGTGCTTTAGCGTTGCTTTTTGCTCTTTCTGCTTTTGTGTGGAATAGCCACATGCGCGATTTTGAAAAGCTGGACGGTAAGTTAGACAAGTTAATTTTAGCCGTGAATACGATTCAAAACACGATGGCTACAAAAGATGATTTATTAAAATTATCTGACCGTGTTACGCAAGTAGAAAAAGAAGTCGCTAAAATTGACTACCGTGTAGAACATATTGAAAAGAAAACGCCCTGATATTTATGGGTTAAGAAAAAGGCCGCTAATTTAGCGGCCTTTTTTATATTCTACTCATTAATACTGCTTTTTTCTCTACAAATTCTTGCTCGCTTAAAATACCCAACTCTTTTAATTCTCCTAGTTTTTTAAGCTGCTCGTATACGTCTTCTTTTGGTTCTGCGCTTTTTTCAGTGGCTATAGGTTTTACTGCTGCGCTTCCTGAGCTTTCTTGTGCTTTTTCAATTTCTGATACTAGTTTTTCATTATCTTCTTTATTAAAGCTTTTAAACTCTATTTCATTACCTGAGCTGTAAATAAATATTGTGTGTTTCATCAATGCTGATTGGCGTTCTAATGAGTTTATATTTTTTAATGGTATTGATTCTATAACTTCACCCATTATTCCTTTTCGGTAAAAAATCACTCGCTCTGGTGTTACAAGTAAAACCCCATTGTGTTGGGTGTCACTTCCTTTGCCCATTGCATTGCCAATATAGCCTTCGCTCCATGCAATAATTCTTTCATTTTGTTTTAGGTGTAACTCTTTAAATTTAACTATGTGTTTTGGTTCTTTAGCCATGCCTTATCCTTATATTTTCCATAATGTTGCAAAGGCATAGGTTAAGTTAGCGTTCATTTATTAACAAGCTGAGGATTTATACAGCTAATGCTATACTGCATAAAATTTTGACGTATTTAGGCGAGTTAAAAGCTACATGGAAAACTTCATTAAAATAATCTGTATAATTGCAGTAACAAGTGCGGTAATTGCAATTACAGTCTTTATTTCTCACTTTGGTTTTGGTTTTGCATCTAATATTGGCAATTGGGGTGCAATTGGTGACTTCTTTGGTGGTGTACTAAACCCTATGTTCGCCCTATTCAGCCTAATTTTAATTGCTCATACATTAATGCAAAATAAACAAGCGCTAGAGCAAAGTGAAAAGGCCATAGAACAAGGCACCAAAGCAATAGAACAAAATGAAAAAGCGCTTCAAGTAAGTAATAAAGAGCTAGAGCTAACTCGTAACGAACTTAAGAATTCAGCAACAGCATTAGAAGAACAAGCGAAACTACTCGCAGTGCAAAGCTTTGAAACTACGTTTTTTAATATGCTGGAGTTACATAGTAAAACACTTAAACAAGTTAAGTTTAATCCAGACCGTACTTTTATGAATATTATAGATGAGGTTGAAGTAGATCAGATACGTTCTAGGGGAGAATCATCTGGCTCGGATGCTTTTTTTTCAATAATGTTTTTTATTAGTGAAATATCTCAAGGAAAAAATGCCCTTAAGTATTTTGACATATTTTATCTATGGGAAAATAAATGCATAAAGTCATACTATATCACTTTGTATCAAATACTAAAAATGATTGAAAATACACCTTTTAGCAAGCTCGATAAAAAGAAATACAGCAATGTATTAAGAGCTCAATTATCAAATCAAGAACTCGTCATCTTAATGTTATTTTGTATAAACCCTAGAGTAAATAATGCTAAATTTAAAGGAATGGTCATCGAATTTAATTTACTAGAGCATTTAGATATTGTGTACACCCCAGACTATAAAAATTTTATATTAGATGCTGCTAAAATAAACGTATCTCAAGATGAAATAAATGAATACTTAGAATTTGATGAACAGTGTAAGCTTACAAATTCTGCTTTTGGTGAAAACTCTGTTATGTATTCGTATTGCTATGAAAAAGGGTTTCTAAAAAAGGGCTAAAGGTTTTATAACTAGCTCTGTAAGAATGCACAGAGCTGCTTTAAATTAACTTTAAAAAAGGCTCTCCTTTCACAATCACTTTTATTTTATCTAATTTATTAAGCTCATTCGTATTTATGTTTAATAAGTTAGCTTCAACTAAAAATACTGCTCTTTGCTTTTGCTTATCAATATTCAAGACTTTAACCTTTGCAAATGTTTTTGCCTGCTTTGACCGAACAAGCGCTTCACCCTCTACGTCACCAAATACTGAAAAGTTGGTATTATTTTTTGATTCAGATAAAAACTCAACACCCTGCTTTATATCTTTCTTTTTTATAGCAAGCGCATGAAAGTCATTTTCATTTTTGCCAAACGAAACAACCACTGACTCATCCGAACCAGGCAACAAATTGAATGTATCAACGCTTATATAAAGTATTTTCTGTTGAAAATTATAAACATGAGAATAAATTATTAACGCTACAAGTATTATAGAGAAAAATATTTTCATAGGGGGCGAACTCTAATTAACATGTTTATATTAAATAGAGCATAGTTCATTGGAAATAATTGTTAATTGTAATGTCCGAAAAGTGCCATGAGCGGACATTGCTAACGTCCAAATCAGGTGCGCCGTAGGCTCCACCTAGATTTTCTTGTTATATTGCTAACTCGATTTTTCTAGCGTAAATCATACCTTGAGTTGTAGTGATAGGCACTTTATCACGAGAACAAAACATGTCTATACGGTCAATGTTGTTTGATTCTGAATATTCGCTACCTAACTCTAGAATTATTGGTTTGAATGATAACTCTTTAATTGATTTACAACGTTCTGCAATTAAATTGGTAATATTGAAAATAAACCTAAACATATCAAAACCTAATTCATACACTACACCATCAAGATTCAAAGAAGGCTTGTTACAGAACATATTCATATTATTTAAAATATCATTGTGATAGGAATAGCTCTCAGAAATAAAAGCCATTTCCTTTGATACATATTTAAGTTTTTTCTAATACTGTTTATGGGTTTCAGGCACCATAGCATTATCAATAAAAGATTTAATACTTTTCGCGAAGGTTTCAAGCGGAATAATTAGATGCTGCACACGATTAAAGTGTACACTTTCTTCAAAAGACACAAGCATTCTTATGTCATCCACATCTCCAACATGATGAAAGTAATTTCTGATAACCCTCAATAACCTAAAATCAGGATTATCTTTGATATTGCAATCAAATAATTCTTTCAACTTGTCAGCAGTAGAATGAAGATTATTCAAATATGTGAACAAGCTATTCACGTCATGTTTATTAATGGAGTCAAGGTCCAGCAAGGTTTTTTGACTCTGAAAATATCGATCTATAAATGTATAATTTTGCATATGCCTCAATTGTAATATAACACCCAAATAAGTGGCATTAATACGTGGGCTAAATTTGAAGCGAAGAGACAGAGCCCACGTGTCACTGTCCCAGGGAGCTTTCGACCGACTTAATGTGGTTGTTATACGCCTTGCTTAGCAGATACTGGATTACCGTTACCATTAAAAGTTCGTAAGAAGAAGTCGTCATTGATATCTTTCGAATGGATGATGCCTGAGTTTCTGCATACTGTTTTTAAAAGTGTTTGTAGCTTATCGTTAACAACTTGCTCAGAACGTTGCCCTACTGGAGCTTGGAGAATTTCCCAAAAGTTCGTCATTGCTGTCATCACCTCAGGACAATCGGCATAGACAAGAAATATTTCATTCATGGCAATATTAAATTCATTAGAGGCAGGATTGAACCTTCCTCCAATTAGCTTCTTTGCAGTCTCAATTCTTAGTTTCCTTTTTTCAAGGCGATCATAGAACTTAAAAGAAATAAGTACGCCAGTTAGACCTGAAAGAAGTGATGCGAGGATTGTTACAAAAATTGCTTCCGATGTCATAAATATTCCTTTGGCGTATAACAACTTTATCAGAGGACACTTTCCCTAATTTAAGCGCGAAAGCATCCTTATTAAATATACTTATATTAATAGCAAATAGTGTAAGCTATTGCCAGCAATAAATATTATGCTTACTGTAGCTTATTTAAACATGTGCAAAAGGGGAAGGTTTCCTCTTAGTATCGCTTAGCCAGTGCCAATTCCCCTGAATGACCGGTTATCGCTCTTTACAGACCTTTAACAATACTAAGCTTACTTTATGGCACAATATATAAAGTCTTCCCACACCTCAATGCTCTGGCGTTTTTCTTTCATATAGTCGTATCTGTCGTAATGCACGCTCGATACATCAAACTTGTTGTGTTGTTGGAGTATGTCGCGGTTTATTTTATCAATACCCGCTTTACCCATGAGTGTTTTACATGTTCGGCGTAGGTCACGCGGGTTAAATGGCGGCACATCATTCTTTTCACACCAACGCAATATTGCCATCCTTAATGTTGATACATGTGCGGTTGCTGTTGGGTTGTCGCGATGCGGGAACATTTGCCCTGCTTTGCCTGCTTGTTGCATTAGCTCTTGGATAATTGGTATTGCGGTTTCGCAGAATGGCACTATATGATCGCCCCGCTGTTGTACTTTTATTCTGCTAGCGGGAATGGTAAATGTTTTGTTTTTTAAGTCAAAATCACTTACGTATGATCCGTAAACCTCATTTACTCGTTGACCACCCAGTAATAATGCCAGTTTTATGTATTGGTGGGTGTAATAAGGTAGGTCCTCTGCATTCCATACTTTTTTTAGTTCAGCCTCGCTTAACCATCGTTCGCCTTTGTTTTTTGGCGTTTCAAAATTAATGTCTCTGATGAAGTTTATTTTTATGTCGTATAGGTTTGACTTCTTGTACTGTTCTGGTGAGTTATCAAAATCTATGGCAAATTTTAATATGCTCATTAGTACACTGCGAACCAGTCGCGCTTGTTCTTTAGCACCACGATTATATACACGGTAAATAATGTCTCGGGCCATGTCGATTGTGAACTCGTCGGGCATTAATTCGGGTTTTATAAACGGGATGATGTTTCTTTTAATGAGCTTTTCAGTTCGATTTATCGTTGACTCTGCCCAGCGTGTACTTATGAATACGTTAAAGTCATCGAGCATTTGTAACATGGTTCGCTTTGCTGATGATTCAAACTCTGCTTTTTGAGTTTCTAACTGGTGTTCTTGCGGGTCGATATTGTCACTTAATAAGACTGCGATTTTGGCATGTTTACTACGCGCTTTTTTAAGATCGACGGTAGGGTAATTACCAAGGCCAATTACTTTTCGCTTACCGTTTATGTGATACTGAACTCGAAACGTTTTAGCGCCTGATTCACTCACCCTTATTTGTAAACGCCCTTCTCCATAGTTACCTGACTCGGTTAATACGTAACGTTTTTCTTTGGCCTTAAGTGCCTTAATTGATTTGTCTGTAAAGTTCATATAATGCCATTTGAAACTGTGACCACCACATGGGTCACAGTTTTGGTCACAGATTAGTATGCGATAACAATAACAGAACGAGACAAAATGAAAAGCTTTAGACTATTAAAAGTGAGGCTTTGCAATGGGTTGCGACAAGCTAATACTAGATGAAATTTAAAAAACCGACATGCCAAGTAATTCACACATAAAATAAATAAACCTTTAAAAAGCTAAACATAGAATATCGTTCTATTTTTAATAAGCGTACACTGATCATCATAAGTATATTTACTTAATTAAACTTATATTACTACTAGATTAATTGATTTTTTTAATGCTTATATTTTTTTATGATAAGCCAAAATAAACGATTACAGCCAAACTGTTCGTATAACATACAACGCATTGTAATAATCGTACCGATAACTACACTTTAATCTAAGTAATGTACTTGAAACTTAGCGTTACTAGCGCTACTCTAAACGAGGTGGTCTGACCTCTATTAAGGAATTAGCAATGACACTCATATTTACACTTGGTTTAATCGCACTGCTCAGCATTGCGCTTTACCACAGAGCGAGTTGGAACACAGCACTTGGTGTTTCTGCCGCAACATTATTAATTGGTACCTTTGCTGGTGCTTTTGGTTTAATTAGCTGGGTGATCTTTTTAATCATCGCAGTGCCTCTTTCTGTTACTGGTATTCGCCAGCAATACATTATCAAACCTATTTTCACCATCTTTAAAAAAGTAACACCGAGTATGTCTGACACCGAAAAGTCAGCAATCGATGCGGGTACTACGTGGTGGGAAGCGGATTTATTTTGTGGTAATCCAGATTGGAAAAAGCTTCACCAGTATCCAGTTCCAAAACTTACTATTGAAGAGCAGGCATTTATCGACGGCCCTGTTGAAGTTGTATGTAGTATGCTGGACGATTGGGAAGCTACGCATGAGCTGACTGATTTACCTCAGGATGTATGGCAATATCTAAAAGATAACAAATTCTTTGCCATGATCATTAAAAAGGAATACGGCGGCTTAGAATTCTCTGCATTTGCACAATCGTGTGTACTGCAAAAACTAACCAGTAAATCAACATTGCTTTCGTCAATTGTTGGTGTACCTAACTCGTTAGGCCCAGGCGAGCTATTACAGCACTATGGTACTGAAGACCAAAAAAATCATTACTTACCGCGTTTAGCAAGCGGTCAAGAAATTCCATGTTTTGCACTTACTTCGCCAGAGGCGGGTTCTGATGCAAGCTCAATTCCAGACTACGGTGTAGTATGTAAAGGGCAATGGAATGGCGAAGAAGTAGTGGGTGTAAGCCTTACATGGAACAAACGTTACATTACGCTTGCGCCTGTAGCTACGGTGCTTGGTCTAGCATTTAAGTTACAAGATCCAGATGGATTATTAAGCGACGTTAAAGAGCCAGGTATTACCTGTGCACTTATCCCAACAGACACTCCAGGGGTAGAAATTGGTCGTCGCCACTTCCCGCTTAATGTGCCGTTCCAAAATGGCCCTACTCGCGGTAAAGATATTTTTGTACCACTTGATTACATTATTGGCGGTCCAGAAATGGCTGGTCAAGGCTGGCGCATGCTAGTTGAATGTTTATCGGTTGGTCGTGCTATTACGTTGCCGTCAAATTCAGCCGGTGGCATTAAAATGATTGCAGTAGCAACCGGTGCTTATAGCCGTATTCGTCGTCAATTCCGCTTACCTATTGGTAAAATGGAAGGGGTTGAAGAATCAATGGCGAAGCTTGCCGGTTATGCTTACAGCTCAGACGCTGCAGTAAGCATGTCTACAGGCGCAGTTGATTTAGGCGAGAAGCCATCAGTTGTGTCGGCGATTATTAAGTACCACCTTACCGAGCAAATGCGCGATTCAACCATTCATGCAATGGACGTGCTAGGCGGTAAAGGGATCATGCTTGGGCCAAATAACTATTTGGGTCGTGGCTATCAAGGTGCACCTATTGCCATTACCGTTGAAGGTGCAAACATCTTGACCCGTAATATGATTATTTATGGTCAAGGTGCAATTCGTTGTCATCCATTTGTACTTACCGAGCTAGGTGCGTGTGAAATTGAAGACCGCGAAGAAGCGCTTAACGTATTTGATAAAGCGCTAATGGGTCACATTGGCTTTACCATGTCTAACCTTGTACGTACTAAGTGGCTTGCGCTTACTGGCGCTCGCTTTACTAGCGTGCCATACAAAGACGAAACTGCAGAGTTTTACCGTATTGCGTCTCGCTTTAGTGCATCACTTGCACTTATGTCAGACATTAGCATGGCGGTATTTGGTGGTTCTCTTAAACGTAAAGAACGTATTTCAGCACGTTTAGGCGACTTATTAAGTTACCTTTACTTAGTATCTGCAACGCTAAAACGTTACAACGACGAAGGCCGTAAAAAAGAAGATTTTGCATTGGTTCAATGGAGCTGTCAGGATCACCTTTACCACTGCCAGCGTGCACTTGCTGACTTAATCAATAACATGCCGTCGGCTCCACTACGTGGTGTTTTAAAAGTATTGTTATTCCCGTTTGGTCGTCCGGTTCGTAAACCTACCGACAAACTTGAGCACAAACTAGCGCAGTTGTTACAAGTTCCTAGCGAAACACGTAATCGTTTAGCAAGCTATGTATACCTTACAAACGAACCGCTTAATCTTGTAGGCCGTCAAGAGCAAACGCTTAAAGACGTTCTAGAAGTAGAGCCATTGTTTGAGCGTGTATGTAAAGAGAAAGGCGTAAAGCTGCCATTCTTCCAGCTTGATAAAGTGGCGCAAATGGGTTTAGAAGCGGGTATTTTAAGCCAAGCAGAAGCCGATAAGCTCGCTGCAGTAGAAAAAGATCGTCTAGACGTGATTAATGTTGATGACTTTGACCCTGCAGATTTACTTGCTGGCAAAGCAGCGCGTAATAGCAAAGCTAAAGCTAAAAAGGCAGATGCTGCTTAACTTTACTAATAAAAGCTAAGCAACACACCTGTTATAACCATCCAAACCAGCGCATAATGCGCTGGTTTTTTTTGCGCTAAGGCCTGTTGTAGTAAACACCAAACAACCCCTATTACTAGCAATAAGCAATTTGCTTGATTAAATAAAGCCACAAAACCAACCAGTGCGAGTAATAATACAATTAAGCTAGGAATAAATAAGCTAACAAAGAATGCTGTTTGCTTATTCTGCATGTTAAAAAACACACTGTACTGCTGATATAGGTGACGACAATCAAATTGTAGTGAGCTACTAAATAACACCACAAAGGCAAGTGACAAAATACTGAATATAGCAGCTAAATCAGCGCGCTCTTGTAACAACACCTTGGATGCCATAAATACACATAGTAATAAAGCTCCTCGCCATATCAAAGCCCAGCTATTATGCATAAAAAATAACAGCCAAAAGCCTGTAAGTGAATTCAACTTTAGCTTAGCTGTAGCATTAAAAGGGACCATCAAGGTACTTAGCGCAAACAACAGAACAAAGCCGCTATGATAAAGCAATGGACTGACATCAAGCGGTAACGTTGCCCAAACTGCGGATAACAAAAAACCATAAACCAGCGCTATTGGCTTGTATAAACATAAAATGCCGAGCACAAATTGCAATAGTAAAAACAACCAGAAATGCGGCACTCTAAGCCACTGACTCAAACTAAGATCAATAGCGATAATGAGGCTCGCAATCAACCAGCCATTGCTTAAAAGTGATAGCTTTATATCCATAAAACCAAGCCAATATCGCTTCACCAATGTTTGTTGAAAGGCACGTTGAGCGCTGTTTTTTATAGCAGATTTCATTGCGCTCAACATAACACTTTGCAACAGCAAATACAGCCAAGCCATCTGTGCACCATACTGCGGTGCATCGCTGCTATCGATAATTTTTCCCAGCCCTAAAAACAACAGTAAAATCATACCAAGCATGGCAGAGCCAAGTACCACTAGAAATAACAAGCCAAAGTTTTTAAGTTGCAACAATAATTGCGTGAGTTCAGTTTTGTAAGCCTGATAACGATAATCCATAAAGGAGCGATATTGCCCGATTGATTGTTTTAAATTTGCAATCATAACGGTATACACTCAAAGCCACGCTCAATAAATGGCGCTGGTTCATGGCAGGTGATGACTATTTTCCCATTTGGCTTATCTATTAGATATTCATCAAGCAGTACTAATAAATACTGAATACTGGCTTGATCAAGTGCTGCGCTGGGTTCGTCTAGAAGTAAATAAGGTGCATCACGCATAAGCGCTAAAATTAACTGGCATTTCTTTTGATTACCTGACGACAGCGCATCAAAACGAGTATTTAAAAATTCATTGAAATTAAACCCATCTATTATTGTCGTTGGCCAATCACAACCCAGCGTATTCACGGACAAGTTAATAATTTGCTTTGCCGTAAGAAAGTCAGGTAAAGCAATACAGTCTGAGGCTATAGCAACTTGTTTATGCGGTTCGGTTAATGCTTTTTTAGAAAATAAAATCTGCCCACTTTGGCGCGTTTCGAGCTCTGCCAACATCATCAACAACGTTGTTTTACCTTGGCCATTAGGCGCTTCAATGCATATTTTAGGTGCACAAAACTGCACACTATAGCCACTGTACAATACGTTTTCAGCAAACTGTTTATGTAACCCAATGACTTCTATCATAAATACTCCCTGATTTTGAAAGTGAATTATAACTGGTTTTCTATTTTCGTGGGCTACATGGTTTGTAACACTTTATTGCAGTTCGAATAGGCTAATTACTTGCGTTTAAAAAATGTTCGGTTAACACTAAAAGTCTATAATTATAATCCAAGGAATGTATCTATGAAAAAAGCCCTCAAATTTGCCTGTATTAGCTTTGCAGTATCAATTGCATTAACAGGTTGCAGTCAATCTAATAATTCAGCCTCTACCCCTGTGGCAACTGAGCAAACACAACAAGTAAAAACCTATAACGCTAAAACCTTTTTTGATACAACATCTATCATGGGCAGTAGCTTTTCCCCGACTGGCGATAAAGTTCTAGTTAGTAGCGATGAAAGCGGTATCTATAGCCTCTATGAAGTCGATGTAAAAACAGCAAGTAAAACGCGCCTAACCAATTTTGAAGACAGCACCTACCCTATTCGCTATTTCCCAAATGATGAGCGTGTACTATTTACCAAGGACTCAGGCGGTAATGAGCGCTACCATGTTTATGTGCGTGAAGTTGATGGTTCAATCAAAGATTTAACCCCAGGGGAAGAAACCCGCGCGAGTTATGCAGGCTTTACTAAAGATGGCAGTCAGTTTTTTATTACCAGTAATCAACGCGATGCCAAGTTTATGGACTTGTATCGTGTAGATAGCAAAACCTATAAAGTCACGCCCGTTTATCAAAACACACAAGGACTAGATGTGGGCGCAATTAGCCCCGATGGACGCTACATTGCACTGTCTAAAAATAATACCAATAAAGACAGCGATACGTTTATTCTTGATACCTATAAGAAAACCCTCAAGCCGCAATTAATTTCAAAACACGATACACCAGCACAATATACGCCTGAGACCTTCTCTGTAGACAGCAAATATTTATACTACTCAACAGACGCTAAAGGAGAGTTTTCAGAGGTGTGGCAATATGAGCTCGCCACAGGCAAGCACAGCCCAGCATTAAAAGGTGATTGGGACGTTAGCTTTATTTATTTTTCTAAATCTGGGCGTTACCAAGTAAGCGGTGTAAATGCTGATGCCAGCACAAAGGTCACAGTAATAGACACGCAAACAGGGGATGAAATTGCCATGCCTAAATTACCTGCGGGTAATCTACGTGGTGTGAATTTCTCAAGCGATGAGAAAACCATGGCGTTTTATTTAAATTCAGATACCTCACCAAGCAACTTATTTGTTTGGCAAGTTGGCAGTAATGAAGCCAAGCAACTTACCAACACATTAAGTGAAGATATAGATCAAAACGACTTAGTAGAGAGCACCATTGTGCGCTTTAAAAGTTTTGATGATTTAGAAATACCGGGCGTATTATACAAACCAAAACAAGCCAGCAGCACCAATAAAGTACCTGCACTTATTTGGGTGCATGGCGGCCCAGGTGGGCAAAGCCGAACTGGTTATAGCGCAATGCAGCAACATTTAGTTAATCATGGCTATGCTATTTTTGCCGTCAATAACCGCGGTAGCTCAGGCTATGGTAAAACATTTTTCCATTTAGACGATAAAAAACATGGCACCGATGATCTACAAGATATTGTCTACGGTAAAAAACACTTACAAAGCCTAGATTGGGTCGATGCAGATAAAATCGGCATCATGGGTGGTAGCTACGGCGGCTTTATGACCGCAGCCGCGCTTGCCTTTGAACCGGAAGAGTTCAAAGTAGGTATCAATATTTTTGGTGTGACTAACTGGGTACGCACACTGAACTCAATTCCACCATGGTGGGAAAGCTTTAAAAAGGCGCTATACGATGAAATGGGCGATCCTGCCACCGATGGTGAACGTCACCGTGCTATTTCACCGCTATTTCATGCCGATAACATCACTAAGCCTTTAATGGTTATTCAAGGTGCTAATGATCCACGCGTATTACAAATTGAAAGCGATGAGTTGGTTGCTGCGGTTAAAGCTAATGGTGTGCCAGTAGAGTATGTATTATTTGATGATGAAGGCCACGGTTTTAGCAAAAAAGAAAACCGTATCAGCGCCTCCAACGCCTACCTAAACTTTTTAGATACTTACTTGAAAGAACGCTTTGGCCCACAAGGGTAATTGTAAGCCAATTTATATTAAAGCCTGCTGCATTTTCATGTACGCAGGCTTTTTATTGCTTGGTTAATCTAGGTTCCAGTAAAGCGAGCGCCAAACCAAATACAGCAGCAAAAATACCTAAAAACTCAAACCAACTATTGCCTGCATGTGGCATAGTCCGCGAAAGCTCATTTGCAGTATAAACACGTTTACCTCCCTCAACCTCTTCAACAAATGATTCACCGACATACTCATCCATTAACTTAAAACTTGGTACCCTTCTGGCCAGCATTTCCCGATTTTTCTCATCTCTTTTTTCTCGATTCGACTCAATAATATAATTGCTCCAATGAGTAAAAACATTCAGAGGTTCACCTGTTTTGATCACACCTTGTGATTTATATTCGTAAAAGCGCTCATTGAACACATAGTTTTTATGTCCTGCATAAAACAATGCACAACCAATAGATATTAAAAACATTGCGAGATAAATAACCTTACGCTGTGTGGCTGAGCTATTTACTGCTTTACTTTTATACCACAGCTCTACATCGGGTATTTGCATCAGTCTAACTTTATCGTGACTCGATACTAGTGGCTTCATAAACTCATCAATTGAAAGATCTAATGCTATCAATAAAGCTCTAAATATTTCATTGGAGGGAATTGATTTATCGTTTTCAAGCTTGGATAAATAACTCTGCTCTATACCCGCTTGCTGGGCAAATTCAGGTTGGCTCAATTTTTTATTATTTCTTAGCTGCTTTAATTGCTGACCTAATGTACTCATCTTAATGCTTCCTTTTTTAAAGTGAGATTAGATTCTTGGTAATTCATGCAGAGATAAGAAGCTGAATATTAAAGAATAGCCAAGAATATTAGCAGGTTAGTATAGAAGAGTCGAGCTGATAGCTGATAGCTGATAGCTGATAGCTGACAAAAAATTATGTTTGGATTTATTAATAAGGAAATTATTTATTGCTTGTTATTGAGGAAATAACAAGTGGCGGAGTGGACGGGACTCGAACCCGCGACCCCCGGCGTGACAGGCCGGTATTCTAACCAACTGAC